>JAJQAT010000195.1 GCA_021203665.1 Bacillota bacterium | reverse complement strand
AGATTATTGCGTTAAAGGATTTCATGTTGTTTGAAGAGGGACAGCAAGACATAAATGCAATTTTGTGTTTTATCGAAAAGAATAAAGAAATAATTAATTGTAAACAAGCACATACGGAAGCACCTCCGGTTAAGGTTGAATTTCATGGACAGCGCAAGAAAATAATTGACGAATTGCTAAAAGCAAAACGACCTGTAGAACTTATAGAGAATATAAGAAAGAGTTACAACAACAATGAAATCATGCCGCATGAAATACAAAATATAATAAAACAATACGATAAGAACAGAATTGAAAATGCAGAAAACGACATCAATTATAAGGAATAATTCGAGAGTTCGATAAAACCGACACACCCGCGATTTTTCAATTTCCAAAAATCGTAGGTGTGTCGGTTTTTGCGTTTTCCGAAATTCTATATAGAATTGCAGAAAAACAGGAGTTTCCAAAGAGTGCGTACCTCTTTGGTTCGGGGGTAATCCAAAAGGGCGCGAACAGTAACCCTGTTGGCAGAGGTATCCAAAGGGGACGGCGTTCCCTTGGCAGGAGGTTTCCAAAGGAGGGCAGAGCCTTCCATGGCGCACGATTTTGCTCTGCAAAGTCTAGTGTGTTATACCTTTTGTAACCGCAGGCGGCTTAAAGAGATTGAGGTTCAATCGGTTTAAGGCGTATGCAGCACGGAAACAGTCTGTACCGCCGTATTTGGTGCAGACCGTTTTTGTGCGTGTTAAGCGGTATTGTTGATTTGGAGCATTCGCGGAAAATCATCAATGACGCGTGGGGACAAAAGGTATATCACGCCGTAGGCATTACGGGTGTGTGGATAGCAACTCGCTTATAATTAAAAAATGAATATCGCCTAAAGGCTTCATAATCGTAATTGGTTGTGAGGTCTTTTTTTATTTTTAACAATCGCTCAATTTTCACTCAATTTTCGCTCAATGCGTTTTTGCTCCGGTTGTAGTACAATAGATTTCGCAAAGTTGATTTGCAAGAAATTTACGAAAGGAGCATTTTATGAACATCTTTGAACAAGTAAAAGCCGCCGTCCCGCTGCCTGCCGCAGCGGAGCAATACGGCATCAAGGCAACACACAACATGATTCGCTGCCCGTTCCACAACGACCACACGCCGAGCATGAAGCTGAACCCGAGCTACTTCTACTGCTTCGGCTGCGGTGAAAACGGCGATGTGATTGACTTTGTAGGCAAGCTGTTCGGCATAAATCCGATTGATGCAGCAAAGAAGCTCGCGGTTGATTTTGGGATTGACACAGGCGACACTGTTGCAAAGCCGCAGGTGTATCGTAAAATCAATGTTTATACCGAAAAGGAGCAGGACTGTTTTCGGGTACTGTGCGATTACTTCCATATCTTGGAGGATTGGAAAATTCTATATGCACCGAAAACGTCCGATGAGAACTACGACGAAAAATTCGTTGAAGCCTGTCAAAAGCTTGGCTATATCGAATATCTTATCGACTTTATCATTGATGAAGATATTGAAGATAGGTATGAGGTTGTAAACGGCTTGATTACAGACGGTACAATAGAAAATTTGAAAAAGCGAATCGAACGAATACGAGAGGATGGCTGTAGATTTGCAACGCAAATCGAAGCCGGAGTGAATGAAATGAACGGAGGAATAACATGAACAACATGAATAACACAAAAGAGCCAACCCACAGGGAATCTGTACCATGGTTTGACGGCAAGAAAATCAACGAAGCGGTGTTTTGCGAGGAGTTTATCAAGGACTTTCCAATGGTGTGCTTGAACAACACATTCTTCACTGTTGACGGCATGGTCGGCGACGAAAGCGGGATAAAGCAGGAAATTTATAACCGCATAAAGCCGTATGTCGTAACCGGACTTTCCAAGCGGGTGACAAGCATTGTCGAGGTTTTAAAGCTCGAATGTGCGGTCAAGTCAATGCCGATTGATGCCGACCGTATCCACTTAGCAAACGGAACACTCCATTTAACAAGTGGCTTTACGGAAGAAAAAGTGTTCTGCCGCAACCGATTGCCTGTAGCGTACAACCCAGATGCGCCGATGCCCGAAACATGGCTGCGGTTTTTGTCGGAGCTGTTAAACGATGAGGACATCCCGACCTTGCAAGAGTTTATCGGTTACTGTTTAATTCCCTCTAACAAAGGTCAGAAAATGCTGATGATTCAAGGTAAAGGCGGCGAGGGAAAAAGCCGTATCGGACTTGTTATGCGGGCATTGCTAGGCGATAACATGAATACAGGCAGTATCGCAAAGATTGAGACAAGCCCGTTTGCGAGAGCGGATTTGGAAAATGAGCTTGTGCTGCTCGACGATGATTTAAAGCTCGAAGCACTGCCGCAGACAAACCACATCAAGGCAATCATCACGGCGGAGCTGCCGATGGATTTGGAGAAAAAGGGCAAGCAGAGCTATCAAGGCGATTTGTATGTGCGGTTTCTTGGACTCGGAAACGGCACGCTGCAATCACTCTATGACTGCAGTCTCGGATTTTTCCGCAGACAGATTATCTTGACCGCCAAAGAAAAAGCCGCCGACAGAATAGATGACCCGTATATCGCCGAAAAGATGTGCAAAGAGGTCGAGGGAATATTTTTCTGGGCGTTAGAGGGGCTGTATCGGCTGATGCAGAATGATTTTCAATTCACGATAAGCGATGCGGCGAAGAAAAATCTGGAAGAGGCTGTTTCGGACGGCAACAACATCATCGAATTTCTTGCATCGGACGGGTATGTGCGGTTTGCGAGTGATGTATATGCCACCTCAAAGGATTTGTACGGCGTGTACAAGCTGTGGTGTGATGATAATGCGCTTACACCGCTGTCGCAGAGGAGCTTTTGGGCATATTTGAAGCAAAACGCCGAAAAGTACAACATTGTACCTATCGGTAAGATATGCAATGACAAAGGTAAAAAAGTTCGAGGATATAAAGGCGTGGAAACGTTGCAGCCGTTATTTTTAAAAAACTGACAGGGACTGAAAAACAAGTGTGCCATGTGTGCCAAATGTACCAAGCCCAGTAAATATGCGGGTTTTCGGAGATACGACTACGATTTTGATGTGTACATTGGCACGGATAAGTGTACGGCTGCACACAAGGCTGAAACATCTGAACATCCCAAAACCCAGTAAAATTGCGGGTTTGCACAGATGGAACACATGGCACACATAATTTGGAGTTACTACAGAATTTTTTTAAGGAGGACAAGAAAATGAATGCACAATACGGAATTTTGCGGTTTGCAAAATACAAGGGACCGGAAATCGGTCACATCGAAGCTCATAACGAGCGCACCAAAGAGAAATACGCGAGCAATCCGGATGTAAACACTGACAAGAGCAAATACAATTTCCACTTGGTCAAGCCGAAGCGCAAATACCGTGCCGAAGCCGAGAAGCAGATTGCCGAGAAAGGCTGCCGCACACGCTCCGACAGCGTAAGAGTGGTTGAAGCGTTGATTACAGCAAGTCCCGACTTTTTCAAAGGCAAGAAGCGAGCCGAGATAAAAGAGTATTTCGCATACGCACTTGAATTTATCAAGGCACATCAAGATGAGCGAACAATAATCTCAGCCGTGGTACATATGGACGAGAAAACGCCGCATATGCACCTGTGCTTTGTGCCGATAACCGAGGACGGACGGCTTTCGGCAAAGGATATTGTCGGCAACAAGAAAAAGCTCACATGGTGGCAGGATGAATTTTGGAAGCATATGGTCAAGAAATATCCCACGCTTGAACGCGGCGAAAGCGCGTCGATTACAGGGCGTGACCACATACCGCCGAGGGTGTTTAAGGAAATGACGCACTTGAATAAGTACCGTGAAAAGCTTGAAGAATTGATTGCCGGAATAAATCCGATAAACAAGAAAGCAAAGGTGCAGGAAATATCGGCGGTGCTTGATAAATTCATTCCCGCCGCCGAGAAAATGAACCGCGAGCTGAAAAAATACCGCAGCGTCTTTAAGGAGCTTGAGGCGGAAAATACAGAGCTTACGCAAAAGAATAAGGAGCTTACCGACAAGTCAAAGGGAAGCCTTTTGCAAAGGATGCAGGTAATGCAGCTTGAACGCGATTATGCCGCGTTAATGGAGATTATCGAACGTATTCCCGCTGAGATTGTTGAGGAATACAAGAACACACCAAACGTTAGGAGAACAGAGAATGAGAGGTAATACAAATGGGATATGCACGCAAGAATGTCGAAAACACAAAACAAATTGCCAAAAAGTTCGTGCGCTATCCCGAGGGCGCGCAAAAATACAGCTTGGGATTGACGAAATTCCAGGAGTTGGCAAAGGAAGCAAAAGCGGTTTACAAGATAGATAAGGTCGCACTTGTAAATTGCGAGATATTTGAAAAGTATCTTGAAAACTTCCGCGAATGTTAATATGGACTTAGCATGGACGGTTCTCTTGACGGGAGCCGTCCATATAAACAGAAGAAAAAAATCGAAAAATAAATAGAAGAAAGACTTAAAAAGGATTGACTTTTTGTCATACACGATGTATAATATAGATATTGGAGGTGTAAAAGCATGGCAAAGATGGGACGACCGAAATCGGACAATCCAAAGAAAAAGGTGTTAAGCGTCCGCGTGGAGGATGCCCTGTATGAGCGCATATGCGATTATGCCGACCAAAACAATATGACAGTGACAGAGGTTGTCTTAGAAAGCTTGGAAAAGCTACTGAATAAATCCGAGCATTAAGTCTTTCTTAAATGAAACGTTGTGAGACGTTTGTAAGGAGGAATTTATATGGCTAAGACAAGAAAAGATTTAAGGGGCAGAACCCTGCACAAAGGAGAGATGCAGAGAAGCTCCGACAAGCGGTATGCGTATTCGTACAAAGACCCGCTTGGACGGCGCAAATACATTTACGCATATGACCTTGCGACACTGCGTGAGAAAGAGAAACAGCTCATGAAAGACCAGCTTGACGGACTTGATACCTATGTTGCCGGAAAAGCTACGGTAAATTTCGTGTTCGACCGCTACATGAGCATAAAGACCAATCTGCGTGAAACGACACGGAGTAATTACAAGTATATGTATGACCGCTTTATTCGCGAGACATTCGGGCAAAAGAAAATGGCGGAGGTTAAGTATTCCGATGTGTATCAATTTTATCAGTATCTGCTTGAAAAAGAGGATATACAGATAAATACGTTGGAGACGATACACACGCTTTTGCACCCGACATTTCAGCTTGCGGTGCGTGATGAAATTATCCGCGCTAACCCGTCCGACGTCATTATGGCGGAAATAAAGAAACGCTCCGACAGCAAGACGGGAGTGCGCCACGCCCTCACAATTGAGCAGCAGCGGGCATTTATGGACTTCGTTGCCAATCATCCGACGTTTTGTCATTGGTGGGCGATGTTCGCGGTGCTTCTCGGCACAGGCTGCCGTATCGGTGAAGCGTTAGGCTTGCGTTGGGAGGATTTGGACTTCGATAACGGCGTGATAAGCATCAATCACAGCGTTGTGTATTATCCTGTGGGAGATAATCGTTCGTCAATCCTGCACGTATCTGAAACGAAAACCGAGGAGGGCAACCGCACAATTCCGATGCTTGACACGGTGAGGGACGCATTTGAGATGATAGCCGAGGAGCAAGAGGAAACGGGCAGAAACGAAACAGTGATTGACGGCATGACGGGATTTGTGTTTAAAAACCGCTTCGGCAACGTTCCGAATCCGCAGTCGGTAAACCGTGCGATAAAGCGAATTATCGCCGAATACAACTCAATCGAGGAAGTACAGGCAAAGAAAGAAAAGCGTGAGCCGATAATGCTCCCGAATTTCTCAGCGCACCATTTGCGCCATACTTTCTGCACAAGGTTATGCGAAAATGAAAGTAATTTGAAAATTATCCAGTCGGTTATGGGGCACAGAGATATTCAAACTACGATGAACATCTACGCCGAAGCAACCGAGGATAAAAAGCGGGAATCGTTTGAAAGATTATCCGCGAAAATGGATGTATTTTAAGAGATGTATTGTATTGTTGAAAGATGATGCATCGCCTGACAGCAAAAATTTTGAATGACAGCAAATTGACAGCAATTTTGCGGTGATAACGGGTCATCACGAAGAATGGTGAATTTTAAAAATCAAGCAAAAATGCGGTTTTGAAGCGTCACGAAGCATGGTGAAGAGGTTACAAAAGTAATCCCGACGATGAAGCCGTTAGCTTGAAAAATGGCGTAAATACGCGGGTTTTGGACGTTTTAACGCACTCTACTACACCATTACTACACCAAAATATGCAGGAATTTATGCAAGGCGAAAATTGAAAAGGTGCGATGTTCTTTCAAGGACTATGGAGAAATCTGTAGTCCTTTTTGTTTTGCGAAAAAAGCACATGAAGGCGCATGAGCCTATGTTGGGAAAGCCTATATTGGAAAATCCAATGTTGGATAATCCTACATTGGAAATGCCAACGTTGTCAAATCCAACTCAAATAAATATAT
>JAJQAT010000132.1 GCA_021203665.1 Bacillota bacterium | reverse complement strand
ATTTATATTATATCACGAAGTGAGGTGTTTGTATAGTGGTTTGTCTACAGTCTGATATCCCGCCGCATAAACGGCGGGATATGTTATCTTATTTTCACTTGCATCCGCAATCGTCATTCGCGACCGACGGATCATCCTGACCCTTCTCCAAAAACTCGCACCTCTCCGGCGGGAAAAACTCGTCAACCGGAAACTCAATCCGCTCAAATAAATCACAAGGATTGTCGTCGGTTGCCGATACCCCAAATAGACCATGGGGTTTATGCGGAGTTGCAGGAATAATAGCATGGATTTGGGGATTGTCTCATTGTCTCTCAGTCTATCCGCGCTTCGGCATTTTCTGTTTCCTCGCTGACAGACCTTTGAAATTCGTCAAAGTCTATATCGCTCCGCATAAGCTTACTCTTGAAATTCTCTTGCCGATAGTTTTCATGAGTAACCTTTTCAAACCGCATCCGCAGGGCTTTTATAAATTCTTTGCTTTGCGTCCGCTCGGCAATGTCCTCAAAAACCTCGGAAATCCAAAACAATTCCTCGTCCTTGTTTTCATTTATGCGAAATTGTATAGCTTCTTTAAGATTATCAAATTTCATTATTTGTGCTTCCTCTTTCTTATGATATTATTTTGATTGTTGTCCAATTTGACATTCAATATTTATAATATCCCCAAACGGAACAATGCACCCGTCCTCCAATATCAGCACCCGTTCAAACGGCTGTATCTTTTTCACCTTATCCGTAACGGTAACATATTTACCGCCTGATTTCAGTTTGTCGGGGACGAAGTATGTAACCGTCACCCGCGGCTGCTCGGCAATGTGCTCTTGCAGCTCCGCCAGTTTGCGGTTGATTTCCGCTATTTCCGTTTCGTCAAGCTCCGGCTTGTCCGATGTGAGCCGCGCCGTTTCGCTTACAACGTCGTCGTAGCCGGTCAGTGCCGCGAACGGCGAAAACTGCGCCGCTCGGTCGGTCATCGACATATGCTTCCGCTTCGCCGATACGTGGTGCGGCATATTTATTATATCGTCGTAATTTCTGTTCATTCGCTCACCTCTACGCCTTATGCCCGCCGACTTGTTTGTTGCGCTCTATCGCTGTTGCGCCGTCCTGCAAGTCCATTCCTTTTATCACGGCGTTTTTGCCGTATTTCCGTTTTATTTCAAGCAATGCCTTTTGTTTACTCTTTTCGCGTTCAAGGCTTTTGCGTTCCGCGTCAAGCTGCTTATAGTCCGTGAATAAGTCAAGCTGTTCAAAGGAGCTGCCGGTCGCTTCACTTTCGCTTGCGGTGTGGTTCGCCACTATATTCAGCCGTCTAACCAAGAGGGATTTATCAACAATTCGGTCGAAAAGTTCCGTTGCCGCATTTGTTATCAGCTTTGCGGAGGAAGTTTGCGTACCGAGGTTTATAGAGCCGTGGGCGTGCTTTGGAATTTTTCGTCCATACCAATCCACAGTTACCTCACCTTTATAATCTTTCGCACTTGCGGTGTCGTAGCCTACTGTCAGCACAATTTGGTCTGCGACAAGTCCCTTGTCAAGCAAATCAAGCGCGAGCGCGTCCGCCATTTCGCGCATTACAAGCCGTGCCTTGTCAAATTCATACGCGCTTTGCAGTACCTGTCCCGCGCCCAAGCTTCGGTTTTCAGGGACATAAGACTTTATATCCGCTATGGTGCAGGGCTCCCAACCCCAAGCGTGGTCAATCAGCAGCTCAGCGTTAATGCCGAATATTTTATAGAGCAAATCCTCATTGTAGAGAGAACACCGCGCAACGTCGCCCATTGTGTACAGTCCTCGGTCGTTGAGCTTTTTCGCGTAACCCTTGCCGACGCGCCAAAAATCCGTTATCGGTGTGTGATTCCACAGCATTTTACGGTACGACATTTCGTCAAGCTCCGCAATCCTCACGCCGTCCTTGTCCGCCGGAATATGCTTCGCGACAATATCCATAGCTATTTTTGCCAAATACATATTTGTCCCAATTCCCGCCGTTGCTGTAATGCCTGTGGTTTTCAAGATGTCCTGTATCATCTTCATAGTCAGCTCGTGAGGAGTGAGTTTATAGGTGTTCAAATAGGACGTAAGGTCAATAAAAACCTCGTCAATCGAGTAAACGTGTATATCTTCGGGCGCGATATATTTCAGGTAAATGCCGTAGATTTTCGAGCTGTACTGCATATAATGCGCCATTCTCGGCGGCGCGACGATATATGACAGCTCCAACGCAGGATTTTCCGCAAGCTCCGCCGCATTGTAGGACGCGCCGGTAAATGTTTTATTAGGCGCACTCCATTTTCTTTTGGCATTCACACCCTTAACCTTTTGCACAACCTCAAACAGCCGCGCGCGTCCGGGGATTCCGTAGGACTTCAGCGCGGGAGTAACCGCAAGACAAATAGTCTTTTCCGTGCGGCTTTCGTCCGCCACGACAAGGTTGGTCGTAAGAGGGTCAAGCCCGCGTTCGACACACTCCACAGAGGCGTAAAAGGATTTAAGGTCAATAGCCGCATATATTCGGTTGTCCATAGCTTGCGCCTCCGTTCGTTGGTTTGATAAAAATATTATACCATATATTTGCCTATGGTGCAATTTATTAAATAATAATTTCCGTCTGATTTTTAAATTGCATACGACCGCGGTTTATGGTATAATTTTCGGAAAGGAGATTGCTATGGAAATAAATGATATACGGGCACATATATATGCGCGGAAAGAAAATATTGTGAATGATTTAATTCGTCTTGTGCGAATACCGAGCGTATCAACACCGTCGGACGACGCGGAGTATCCGTTCGGACGCGAATGTGCGCGTGCGCTTGACGCATACTCAAGCATTGCCCGTGAACACGGACTTGCGGCGCGCAATTTCGACAAAGCCTGCGTCGGCGCGGCGACGCGTGCCGATGTGACACCGGAAAATGCGGTCGGAATATGGTGCCATGTCGATGTCGTACCCGTAGGCGACGGTTGGACATATCCGCCGTTTGAGGGCGTGTATAAGGACAACCTTGTAATCGGACGCGGCGCGCAGGACAATAAATGCGCGGCAGTAGCGGGCGTGTATATTCTTGAATATTTGAAAAGCGTCGATTTGCGCGGCAATTATATATGGTTTGCCGGATGCAGCGAGGAATGCGGAATGCAGGATATTGACCGCTATCTTAAAAGCTTTCCCGCGCCGAAGCTTAATCTGATTGCCGACTGCGGCTTTCCCGTATGTATCGGCGAAAAGACAGTTGCCCCAAAGGATGCCGATGACCCCATTGTCAAATGTCTTTGCGGCGTATATAATTCTATCACGGGCGAAAACAGTGAGCCGTATACGATTGGCGGCAGTACGTACGCGTCGAAGCTGCCGAATGCCTATCCGTACGGAATAATATTGGGCGATAAGCGGCGCATCCGCGAGCATTTCCCCGACGGTCACGGCGATTATCACGAGCCTGATGAGGCGGTTGAAATCGATAATCTGTTGGAGGCTATGGTCATATACATAATGAGCATAATCGAGTTGGATAAATTCTTGTATGAGTAAGGAGGGCGCTATGAATAAAAGAGAACGAGTATTGACGGCGCTTTCGGGACAGACACCCGATTGTGTGCCGGTTGGATTTTGGTATCATTTTCCCGAGGACAGACAGCACGGCAAGGAATGCGTCGAGGCGCATTTGGATTTTTACAGAAACACCGATATTGATTTTATCAAGGTGATGTGCGACGGCTATTTCGGCTATCCCAACGACGTGCTTTTAAATTTATCGGATGTACGCGAGCTTTACGGCATGAAGCCGCTCGGAGCGGAGCATCCGTTCATACGCGAGCAAGCGGAGCGCGTAAAGGCTGTTGTTGACGCGGTGGGCGATGAGTGCTGTGTGTTTTACAATGTGTTTTGCCCGCTTTCGTATTTTCGCTTACAGATCGATTGGGACACAATGATGCGCTGTGTCCGCGAGGACGCGGATGCGGTGAAATATGCCTGCTCGGTAATAGCGGAGGACGCAAAAACGCTTGTAAACGCGCTTATAAACGAGGCCGGTGCGGACGGGATATATTACTGCGTGCAAAACGCGGAGCTGTTTCGTTTCACCGCCGATGAGTACCGCGATATTGTAACGCCCTCGGATTTGGAGGTGCTTGAATTTGCCAACGGCTTGAGCGAATACAATATACTCCACTGCTGCGGCTGGAGCGGCGATAAAAACCGCATTGAGGTATGGCGCGATTACCGCGCGGCGGCGGTTAATTGGGCGGTGTATGTTGAAGAGCTTGATTTAAACGACGGCAGAGAGCTTTTTAATTGCGGCTGTGTCCTGGGCGGATTCGATAACCGCAAGGATGGCGTGCTCTGCAGCGGCAGCATCGGCGAGATAAAAGCCGAAACGCGGCGGCTGATAGAAACCGCCGGAAAACGCGGCACGATTATCGGCGCGGACTGCACACTGCCGAACGATATAGATTTGGCGCGCATACGCGCAGTCGCGGAAACGGCAAGAAGCATGTGAAATTTTGCGGTATTATTGCATTATATCGAAGCAAAAAATTTCCAACCGCAGACGTTTGATGCTTTTGAAACAGCATTGTTTTTTTCTAAATAGTGTGGTATAATATACCAAAAACAGGGAGGAAAGTAATATGAACTTTGAAAAAATACAAGAAAAAAAGCTCCGATATGACCGGAACAAGCACAAAATAAGCGCGCTTACTCTTTCCTCTTACGAAAAGGATTTTGAGCTGACATTTACGCATAACTCGACCGCTATTGAAGGCAACACGCTTACGCTTATGGAAACAAAGGTTGTTTTGGAAGACGGCGTTTCAATCGGCGGCAAGGAGTTACGCGAAATATATGAGGTTATTAACCATAAAAAAGCGTATGCCTATGTAAAAAAATGCGTTAATGAAAGTAAACCTCTAAATGAAAATATCGTAAAGGATTTACACGCTGTTCTTATGGAAAATATAATCATCGGCGGCATATACAGAAAGGAAGAGGTAAGAATCAGCGGTGCCGGATTTACTCCGCCTGCCGGAAATGAAATGTATCTGCAAATCAAGAATTTCTATGAGGAATTGAAAGCTAAGGAAAACGAGTTAAATCCGATAGAGCTTGCGGCTTGGACGCACGCCGAGTTTGTACGAATCCACCCCTATATTGACGGAAACGGAAGAACAAGCAGACTTATAATGAATTATCAGCTTTTAATACATGGTTATTTGCCGATTTCCGTTGCGAAAGAAAGCAGACTTGATTATTATAACGCTCTCGAACAGTATGCGGTAAACGGTGATTTGACCCCGTTCGCGGATTTCGTCGCCGGACTTGAAGAGGAGCAATTGGATACTTATGTGAGGTTATTATGATTATCAATATGCTGCGGCGCAGCTATGGACGGTGCAGCGAAGCTCAAAATACCGTTCAACAACAGGCTCAAATCGAAACGGAAGTTGGATTGTGAAATGATGTCGCAATAAACATATTGTTTTTTGCCGTTATATATATAACCAAAACCACAGGGAGGAAATCATCTTGAAAAAAATAACACCACATATCAGCAATACGGTTGACCTTGCGGTATTTGCGGGGCAGTCGAATATGTCCGGCAGAGGGGACGCGAGCCTTGCCGCGGTATGCAATGTCAATGCGGGATTTGAATATAAGGCGGTAAGCAATCCCGAAACGCTTTCGGCGGTTACGGAGCCGTTCGGTCTCGGTGAGGATAAGGAGGGCGCGATAAGCGACCTCAATTCAAACGGAATTACAAAGCGCAGCGGAAGCATGGTCAGCGCCGCCGTTGATGAATATTACAATCAAACCGGCAGACAGCTCGTCGCGGTTTCCGCGTCGATAGGCGGCAGCCGCACGTCAGAATGGCTGAACAATTACATAACCGACGCGGCCCAAAGGCTTGATGCGGCAAAGGCGTTTTTGACGGAGAACGGAATAACTGTAGGCAGGGTGTTTGTTGTATGGTGTCAGGGCGAAAGCGATGCCGATGATAAATTAAGCGCAGACGCGTATAAGGCAAACACAAGAAATATTTTTAGCGCATTCAAGGCACACGGAGCGCAGAAATGCTTTATTGTTCAAATAGGACATTACAACTATATTGATTATTCGGTAACGGCAGCCGGTCTTACGGGCAAGGAATGGGACGAGTATTACGGGATTATACGCGGGGCGCAAGCCGAGCTTTGCGAATCGGATGATGATTTTATACTTGCGGGCAGCTTTGAGCCGTATATTAACAATATGAAAGACCAATACCATTACAACCAAAAGGCATATAATGAGGTTGGCAGAACCGTAGGCGAAAGCATAGGAAAATATTATAAGTGTATGCAGCACCATAGGTCCCGATAATCCAATCCACCCCCAAAAATCGAATCCGCACAACACGGATTCGATTTTCTTTTTTACTCATTCCGTTCCGGCAGATACAGCAATATATTTGTTGAACGAATTTGTAAAATTGTGTGGGTAAATATTTGCAGAAATATCTTGCAAACAGATTTATAT
>JAJQAT010000019.1:5868-6565 GCA_021203665.1 Bacillota bacterium | reverse complement strand
ATTAGTTCAACTATAACAATCATCACCTTATTTGCAAGCTATTTTAACGATGTAAGTGAAAACGATTGGTACTATGAAGCCGTCCAAGCTTGCGAAGATCTTGGTTTGATCGCAGGTTATGGTGATGGAACATTCGGCCCGAATGACAAACTTACCTATCAGCAAATGAACATTATAACTTTAAGATGCTGGTTATTAAGAAGTCAAGGAATAACAGACAAGGAAAGAGTAACATATTTACCAGATGGTTATGAAGATATATCAACTGGATCGAACAATATTGCAACAAGAACTGCTGCAGCATGGGAATTAATACCAAAACTTGAAGGCAATACAAATCGTATTGAGAACGTAGAAATGGCAATTTATACAACTGCGTATCGTGAAGAAGCGGTGTCCTCTTTAGTAAGGCTTTTACATCAATCTGACGATGTATTATTAACTGAGATATCAATTTGGGGCTACGCGCCTGACACTGTTGAGAATCCTTCCATTCCCGATTATGACCAAATTAGTGACATATACAAAGATGAAGTATATGAAGGATATCAGTTGGGAATAGCAAGTGGATATGATGAAACTGGGTTATTTAAACCGCAAAATGAGCTTACAAGAGCTGAGTTTTGCCAAATGATTTACAATATGGGTTATACCAATTGGATGAAATATGGTTTAGAAAATAACTTATTCGGATTTT
>JAJQAT010000019.1:0-5858 GCA_021203665.1 Bacillota bacterium | reverse complement strand
GGATAGATGATTAAGACTATAATAAGTTTTAATGTCTATCCCCTTTTGTTTTATTTTTGTTCTCATGCTTCATAAATGTATGTGCCGGCTGAAGTATAAGGCATGGCGCTTTCTAAAGATTCCCAAAGCATAAATTCCCTATCCATTTTGCACAGCTATTTCATTTTCCGTATGCATACTCGGCTTCGGTCAATTCCATTGCTTGCTACGTATTTCGCAACAGTCAACGCCGAACTATCATCCATGATTAAAAATCTCCTGCGATTTCCGTAACCATAATATAGATTTTCCCTTACACGCTCTATCCAAATTATAAGAGAATCAACGCAAAGGTCACATTGGTTCACGCAGTCATACCTGAAGGCGTTGCGAGTGGAACGATAAAACCTCGATTTTCGGCTTTAAGATAAAACTGTATTACTTCCAAAGTTCTATACTCCGCAAGCCTCGATTTTATGCGGTTTGTTTGTATTCTAAATTTCCACCTTTGAACTATTTAACGATAAAAATGTTGTATTAAAATAGCATACCGTCAGCACTTGAAACCCCATTTTCAAGGTCGGACATCAAATCACATTACTCCGCGTGTTTCAACCACCAAGAACATAGCATTTATGCGGCTAAAACCGCTCTAAATGCTGACAAACCAAAGAAAAAGCGGTATATCGCAAAATCCGCGATATACACCGCTTTTTGTACCCTGTTTGACAGCCTGCCGTAAAATTTGTTATGATACTGTCTTACGGTAGGTGCCTATTCATTCCCCGCTTTTTACTGTCAGCAGTCCTTTATATGCACCAATCCCAAAATTCATCCTGCGGATTTTCCGCCGAGGTGCCGCGTGAGAATTGCAGCTCGGGATTTTTAACGCTTACCTTCATTCCCTCCGACACGGAATTCACAATAAACGCGTTGCCGCCGATTGTCGCACCGCTGCCTATGACGGTGTCGCCGCCGAGAATTGTCGTGCCGGAATAAATCGTAACATTATCGCCTATCGTCGGGTGACGCTTTATGCCCTTAAGCTCCTGACCCTTTCTTGTGGAAAGCGCGCCGAGCGTGACGCCCTGATATATCTTTACGTTATCGCCGATTTCGGTCGTCTCGCCTATAACAATTCCCGTGCCGTGGTCTATGAAAAAATACTTGCCTATGGTCGCTCCCGGGTGAATATCTATGCCGGTGGAGCTGTGCGCGTATTCCGTCATAATTCTCGGAATCATAGGAACCTTTAAAAGCCATAGCTCGTGAGCGATTCTGTACACGGTTATCGCGAATACTCCGGGATAAGAAAATATAATTTCATCCGTGCTGTATGCCGCGGGGTCGCCGTTATACGCCGCCTGAATATCGGTATACAGATAATCGCGTATTTTTTCGATTTTGCCCATAAACATATATACAATTTCCTCCGCCTTGGCGTTTATCGCGGATTTGTCGCATTCGCTGCACATATCGCTGCTGCCCAATGCCCTTGCGACCTGCTTTTTCAGATTGTATTGTATAAATTCAAGCCTTTCGCCGACGAGGAATTTTATGTAATCGCTCCTCACTCGGTTCTTGTCAAAAAAACCCGGGAACAGCACTCTGCGTATCTCCTCGACAACCTCTATCAAAACATCCCTGCTTAGCATATTCTCCGCGTCAATTCGTCCCGTCAGGTCGTATTTATCATAGCTTGCAAGTATGCCGTTTACCAATTTTTCGGTCCTGTTTTCCATCGCTTATTCACTCCTACTGTGCGGCTGATTTTTCAATTTACCCTTATTATATATTATAATAGACATTCGCCAAAAGGTCAATATTTCCTTGCTTTTATTTTTCGCTGTCGGTTTTACAGCCTGCTTTTTCTATGTCAAGCAAGCGTTTTTTCATATCAAGTCCTCCGGCGTATCCGGTTAGGTGTCCGTTTGCGCCTATAACTCGGTGGCAGGGAATAATTATCATTATTTTATTGCGGTTGTTTGCCGTTCCCACTGCGCGCCGCGCTTTCGGGTTCCCCATCGACTTGGCTATATCTCCGTAGGAGCGCGTTTCGCCGTAAGGGATTTTTTGCAGCTCGCGCCACACCGCCTTTTGAAATTCCGTCCCGCTTACCGACAGCGGCAGGTCAAATTCGCGCCGCTCTCCTTTGAGGTACTCGTCTATCTCGCTTGCGGCTCTCTCGATAAGCGGAGTTTTTTCCTCGATTCCGTCAACGCGTGAGGGCGTCACGTCGGTTATGCCGCGCTCGTCGCAGCCTATCGCTATTGTTCCTATTTGGGTTTTGAAGTACCATACCTTTTTCATTTTCGCCGCCTCCGATTTCAGTATAGCATATTGCGGCGGGTGTTTCAAGCTCAATATGAGCGGGTTTTTTTATTTACGCGTTAATTTTTATAAAAATCACTTGACAATTCATGCTTATTTGTGGTATTATATTATGCGTAGCTTAAATAGCTGTACGCGCTCGTAGCTCAGTTGGATAGAGTGTTCGGCTACGAACCGAAAGGTCGTGGGTTCGAATCCCTCCGGGCGTACCAAAGACTTCGGCAAATTTTGCTGAAGTCTTTTTTTGTGCTTATATCGGCTTGCATATAAAAAAGGTCACACTCCCCTGCGGGAGTATGACCGTTTCGGCGTTAATTCTATTGTATAACAAGCTTAAACGTAATATCGCCGTCATATGACGGAATATAGTTTTTATAATCCACGCCCTTTTGGCTGAGCTTTGAAAGCATCATTGAGAGACTGTCGGCATTTGTGGAATAATATTCGTCGCTGAATCCGTATGAGTACATCAAAATAACATCCATAGCCCTTTCGGCATCGCTTTCGGATATTTTCAAACTACCTATAGCCTTTTCCTTGTTTGTTTCCTCGTTGTAGCTTCTGCCCTTGGCAATGCTTCCTACCTCGGCAAGGGAATAATCAACCTGCGCGTCGCTTTCCTCCCAACCGCCGTTCGGAGGCATTTCTCCGTGCGGATGCGAGGCAACCTCTGTAGTCGCGTAGCCATCGCTTCCATCAGCCGCGCTGTTTGTCTGTAAAGCATAGCCCTCGGCGCTTTCAACGGCAGCCGGTGTTTCCGCGACGATTGCCGTGTCGGCAACAGTCTCCGTATCGGTGCTTACCGCCGTGTCCGCCTCCTCGGACGCGTCCGCGGTTACCGCGACAGGCTCCGCCGTTACAGCCACCGCTGCGGCTGTCTGATTATCGGTCTGCGCCGTATTCGCCGCCGCGACCGTTTTTATTGATTTTACGACCGGCTCCGCCGCGCTGTTTGTCTGCGTTTCCGCCGTTTCCGCTTCTACAGCGGCAGCTTCGGCTGTATCCGCCGTGTCGGCTTCCTCGGATATTGCTTCAACGTCCTGCGTTTGCGCCGTGTCGGAGTTCTCGGTAACGGTGGTTTCAATTATAACGCCGCCGTCGCTTCCGTCACTGCCGTCCATATTGCCGATAAGGCTCTTTCCGTTCGCCGTCAAGACCGCGACAAGCGCAAAGCAAGCCGCCGCCGTGGCATACCGCTTCCGGTTTTTGCGAATATTTAAAGCTATTCTCTTTGCAATACGGCGATTTTCTCTTTCAACCGCGTCTATGCGCAGATTCAGATTATCCATAAAGTCGGGCGGAGTATCTATCTTAGGGAGAGTTCTTACGGTTTCCATTATGGAAAGCATAAATTCCAATTCCCTTTTACAGCTTTCGCATTCAGCTGCGTGAACCGCCATCATCACTCGATTTTCTTCACTCAGATTTTCATAATTGTCAAGACATTCGTTAAATTTTTCACAATCCATCGTATCTCCCCCTTTCCTTAAAAATTCCTTAAAATCACTTTTCATAATATTAGACGTATGAACCCTCAAAAAAGTTCCCGCTTTTCCATTAATTTTTTCTTCAAAGCGTTTCTTGCGCGGTTAATGCGCGATTTTACCGTTCCGGCGGGAATAGACAGCACCTCGGATATTTCGTCATAGCTCAAGCCCTCAAAGTCGCAAAGAGTAATGATAATCCTATGCTCCTCCTTAAGCGAGCTTATCGCCTCTCTGACCGCCTTTTGCCTTTCGGACAGCTCCATGCTCTCCTCCGGAGTGGGCGAATCATCCCTTATGTCAAGCTCCTTTTTCTCGTCAAGAGCCTGATTTATGCTGATTACGTTCGAGTTTTTTTGACGCTTGCGCAAAATATCGGAGCAGACATTCGCTGTTATCCTGTAGAGCCATGTGGCAAAGGACGATTGCTCCTTAAACGACTCTATGCTCTTATATACTCTTATAAATACCTCCTGAGCCGCGTCATACGCGTCCTCCTTATCCGAAAGCATACCGTAGGCAATGTTCACCACCTGCGACCGGTATCTGGAAAAAAGTATATTGAAAGCCTCTCTGCTGCCTTTTTTGCACTTTTTTATCAAATCATTTTCGGTCAAAAATCCCTCACCACCTCTCGATGTTTATTTATCGGTTCAAATCAGAATTTTTTTATCCTATCCGTGTACGCGTCATAATACGCCTTAACGTCCTCCATGCAGTCGCCGCTGAATTTATCCAAGAATGCCTTTGCAATTTCAAACGCGACAACCGCCTCAACAACCACCGAGCACGCGGGAACAGCGCACACATCCGAGCGCTCGACTGTCGCCTTATGCTCCGATTTGTCGCTGATATTAACCGTGCGGAGCGGGTTATACAGCGTCGGTATCGGCTTCATTGCCGCCTTTACGACAATCGGCTCGCCGTTTGACATTCCTCCCTCTATTCCGCCGGCGTTGTTTGTGATTCTGTGAAATTCGCCGTCGTACTCTATTTCATCGTGAACGTGCGAGCCGGGCTTTTCGCTTACGCCGAATCCCATGCCTATCTCAACACCCTTGATTGCCTGGACGCTCATAACTCCGAAAGCGATATTCGCGTCAAGCTTTCTGTCGTAATGAACGTAGCTGCCGATGCCGGCGGGAAGTCCCTTTACTATTGTTTCCACAATTCCGCCGCAGCTTTCTCCGGCAGCCTTTATTTTATCGATATATTCCATCGCCCTTTGTGCCGACGCATCGTCCGCGAAGCCTACGGGTGAGCTTTGAACTCTTTCAAAGAAGTCCGGAGCGTTGAAATCAGCCTCGTCCTCAACCGCGCCTATCCGCTTTACGTGGCTTAAAAATTCGATGCCGAACGGCTCCAATACCTGCCTTACAAGCGCGCCCGCGGCAACTCTCGCGGCGGTTTCTCTCGCGCTGGCTCTTTCAAGCACGTTTCGCAAATCCCTGTGATTATACTTCATTCCGCCCGTCAGGTCGGCGTGTCCGGGGCGCGGGCAGTCAACGGCTTTTTCGCCGTTCGATTCCTCGGTACCCATTATTTTCTCCCAATTTGTCCAGTCGCGGTTTTCGATTTTTATAGCTATAGGACTTCCGAGCGTGACGCCGCCTCTCACGCCGGAAAGGATTTCCGCCTTGTCCTTTTCGATAAGCATTCTGCCGCCTCTGCCGTATCCCTTTTGACGCTTCGCAAGCTGTTCGTTTATTTTGTCAAGGCTTATGCGGACTCCCGACGGCATTCCCTCTATGATTACCGTCAGACACTTTCCGTGGGTTTCTCCCGCTGTGAAATATCTGAGCATATTCATTCTCCATTCATATCAATAATTAGTATTTTGTACATATATTTTCTACAATATAATGTATATACATTTATATATTTTATCACTTTTGCCGATTTTTTTCAAGCATTATATGCCATTTTTCGTGACATTCAAGAAAACTTTACATTTTCGGCATGATTTCGCGCAAATTTGGGCATAAAAAAAGAACGGCAAATGCCGTTCCCAGACCGTAGACAAAAAGGTCAGCTCCCTACCTCGGAGTCTGACCTTTTCGCGTA
>JAJQAT010000183.1 GCA_021203665.1 Bacillota bacterium | reverse complement strand
AAAACTTGTAAATATGTGGAACAACAAAAAGAACAAAGAGATAATACTATTACATAATAGACAAAATTATTGTATTGGAGAAAAAATGGAAAAACGGATTCATATATTTTCGGGTCACTTTGGCAGCGGAAAAACCGAGGTGGCTTTAAATTATGCGGTAAAAGAGAGAGAAAGGGGCAATAAGGTCACTATAATAGATTTTGACATAGTAAACCCGTATTTCAGAACAAACGACGCGCGCAGGATGCTTAATGAAAAGGGTATAAAGCTTATCGCGAACAGCTATGCCTCGTCAAACCTCGATATGCCTACCGTTCCGCTGAATTTGCTCAGCGTGTTTGACGATAATGACACCGTCGCGGTATTTGACGTGGGCGGCGATGACGACGGTGCACTGGCGCTCGGACAGTACAGAAAATATTTTGAAAAGCACGGCTATCAAATGCACTTTGTCGTGAACACAAAAAGACCCTTGACCGAGAAAACAGAGGATTTTCTGGAAATGGCGAACAGAATCGAAGCGGCGTCAAGGCTGAAATTCACGGATATTTACAATAACACGAATTTGTCCGTGCAAACCGACGAAAACACCCTTTTTTCAAATTATGAGGAAATTGAAAAGCTGTCGCGCGAAATGGGCATAAAAATCGCAAAAAACTGCGGCGTGAGAGCGGCGCTTTCAAACGTGCCGGAAAAGCTCAAAGAAACTGTATTCGAGATGAAAATATACATCCCTAAGCCTTGGGAGATACAATAAAATTATCGGAAAGGATTTGGTATAAAAATGAAGAAGGTTATCTTCGACGAGGAACGCTGCAAAAGCTGTGAGCTGTGTATTGCGGTATGTCCGAAAAAGATATTGCGAATATCGACGGACAGAATGAACGGAAAGGGCTACAGACCCGCCGAAATTACCGACAATGAGAAATGTATAGGCTGCGCGTTCTGCGCCACGATGTGTCCCGACGCGGCAATAACCATAGAGGAGGATTAATCGATGGGTGAAAAGGTTTTAATGAAAGGCAACGAGGCAATCGGGGAGGCTGCGATTCGTTCCGGGTGCAGACATTTTTTCGGTTATCCGATTACTCCTCAAACAGAGCTGTCCGCGTATATGGCAAAGAAAATGCCGAAAATAGGCGGCGTATTTTTGCAGGCTGAAAGCGAGGTAGCGGCTATAAATATGGTATACGGAGCCGCCGCCGCCGGAGTGAGGGCTATGACAAGCTCTTCAAGTCCCGGAATAAGCCTTAAATCCGAGGGAATAAGCTATCTTGCCGCGGGCGATTTGCCGTGCGTAATAGTGAACATAGTGCGCGGAGGTCCCGGACTTGGCGGCATACAGCCGGCGCAGTCCGATTATTTCCAGGCGACGCGCGGAGGCGGTCACGGAGATTATCACTTGATAGTTCTCGCGCCGAACAGCGTGCAGGAGCTTGTGTACTTAACAGCGGACGCGTTTAATCTTTCCGATGAATACAGGATTCCGGTAATGCTTTTGGGCGACGGCACATTGGGTCAGATGATGGAGCCGGTGGACTTCGATTCCATTCCCGAGCCGGTGTACGCCGAAAAGCCTTGGGCGGCGACCGGTACGGAAAACAAGCGCGGCAAGAATGTAATCGAAACGCTTTTCCTTGAGGCGACAGAGCTTGAGGAAAGAGTTTTGGAGCGCGAAAAGAAATACGACGTTGTAAAAGAAAAGCTTCAAAAATACGAGGCGCACAATACGGACGACGCCGACATAATAATATCCTCTTACGGAATCACGTCAAGAGTGGTTGAAACCGCGGTTAAGATATTGCGGAACGAGGGAATAAAGGCGGGAGTTATAAGACCTATAACATTGTGGCCGTTCCCGGAGAAAATTTATAAGCAGGTGAAGCCGAAGGCGTTTTTATCCGTTGAGATGAGTACGGGACAAATGGTTGAGGATATTCGCCTTGCGTGCGAATGCAGCGCACCGGTATATTTCTGCGGCAGAACCGGCGGCGTTATACCCACGCCCGATGAAGTGGTGCAAAAGGTAAAAGATATTTTAAAGGAGGTAAAGTAATATGTCAAAAACAATATACGCAAAACCCAAATCATTGACAGACACTACCTTCCATTACTGCCCCGGCTGTTCGCACGGCATTGTGCATAAGCTTGTGTGCGAGGTTATAGACGAGCTTGATATACAGGGCAAAACGATAGCGGTTGAGCCGGTAGGCTGCGCGGTAACGGCGCATAATTATTTCAACTTTGACGTTGTGCAGGCGGCTCACGGAAGAGCGCCGGCTGTAGCCACGGGAATAAAACGCTCTTTGCCCGACAGGATTGTATTCACATATCAGGGCGACGGCGACCTTGCGTCCATAGGAACCGCCGAAACGGTTCACAGCGCGACCAGGGGAGAGAATATAACGGTAATATTTATCAATAATACAATATACGGTATGACGGGCGGTCAGATGGCGCCCACGTCGCTGCCCGGACAGGTTACTCAGACCTCGCCCTACGGACGCGATACGCGCACCCAGGGCTATCCGGTAAGAATATGCGAAATGCTCGCGACGCTTGACGGACCGTCATATATCGCGCGCGTGTCAACGGACACGGTGCCGCATATAAAAGAGGCTAAAAAGGCTATAAAAAAGGCTTTTGAAAATCAGATAAACGGAAAGGGATTCTCAATAGTGGAGATACTTTCAACCTGCCCCACAAACTGGGGAATGTCGCCGATTGAGGCAATGAAACGTCTGCAAGACGAAATGATTCCGTACTATCCTCTCGGAGTGTATAAGGACGCAGAGGAGGGAAACGCATAATGGAAAATTGTGAAGTAATTCTTGCCGGATTCGGCGGACAGGGAATATTGTTTACCGGAAAGCTTCTCGCGTACGCCGCAATGCTTAAGGGAAAGCAGCTGTCTTGGCTGCCGTCGTACGGTCCCGAGATGCGCGGCGGCACCGCAAACTGTCACGTTATTGTAGCAGATGAGCCTATAGGCTCGCCGATAGTCACAAAGCCTAATATTCTTGTCGCGATGAATAAGCCGTCGCTGGATAAGTTTGAGGATTCCGTTGCCGAAAACGGATATATATTTGTGGACAGCTCTCTTATAGACAGGAGGGTCGAAAGAACGGACGTAAACGCCGTTTATATCGACTCAACGCGTATAGCGAATGAGATAGGCAATAAAAGCCTTGCCAATATGGTTATGCTCGGCGCTGTACTCAAGGCAACGGAGGTATTTTCGCTGAACGAAATAGAGGAAACAATGAAAAAATCACTGCCCGCAAAGAGACTCTCTCTTGTGGAAACCAATATGAAAGCGGTAAAAGAGGGCTACGGTTTAGTTTGACTTTTGAAAGGAGAATGTAAATGGCAACGGTAAAAAAGAAGAAGATTTTAATGTATAAGGGTAAGCCGCTTTTGAGATGCGGTGACAGGATATATTACGGAAATCTTGAGGATAAGTGTATTCTCGCACTGGATATTGTTGACAGCAAGCCGAATAAGGATATAAAGTCCTCGACAAAGATTAAGGTTCAGGTAATGGATAATACCGGTGAATTCGGTAAGGGTCAGGTGTACCGCAAGGGCGAGAGAGAAAATTTGTACAAGGCAATAGATATAGGCGAATGGTGGCTTAAGGACGCTCTTCAGATGATGGGTTAAGAAAAGCTAAAAGCATAGGCAAAACCGACCGGTTTTGCCTATTTTTATTTGCCTTTTTTATCTGTATGACTTTACCGACAGCAGCTCAATCTGCGGAGAAATATAATCGTCCTCGGCGTCGAAATCGCGCGAATAATCGGTTGAGAGATATTTTTTGTTGTCGTCGGCGAATACCGTGACGACACATTTGTCCATACCTATTTTCTCAAGCGCCGCAACCGCGCCGAGGAAATTCGCGCCGGAGGAAATACCCACACCTATTCCAAGCTCCTTTGAGAGCTTTTTTGCCATAAGTATCGAGTCTATGTCGTTTACGGCTACGATGTCGTCAAGCTCGTCGAGCTTTACAATGTCGGGTATAAACTCATCGGAAATTCCTTGTATTTTGTGATTGCCCGTCTTGTATCCCGTGGATAATGTAGGGGAATTGAGCGGTTCAAGCGGAAACGACTTGCAATTCGGATTTACCGCTTTAAAAGCCTTTGACAGTCCCATAATCGTGCCGCCCGTGCCTACTCCCGCCACCACGCCGTCGGGAACGAGTCCCAAAGCGTCAAGCTGCTTTAATATTTCGCTGCCGGTGTCTACGATGTGAGTCTCTACATTGTCATAATTGGAAAACTGTCCCGGAAGAAAAACATTGCTCTCAAGCGCCTTTTCCTCACACTTTGCGATAGAACCGAGAAAACCGCCCTCCTCGCGGGATACCGTTATGACGTCCGCTCCGTAGCTTTTCATAAGATTTATGCGCTCCTCGCTCATCCAGTCGGGCATATATACAATCATCGGATGACCCAGATACGCCGCCATTGCGGAAAACGCGATGCCGGTGTTTCCGCTTGTCGCCTCGACGATTGTGTCGCCCTTGTGTATAGCGCCGCTTTCATAAGCCTTTTTCAGTATGTAGTAGGCGACTCTGTCCTTTATTGACCCGCTGAGATTATAATACTCCGCTTTCGCGAAAATTCTGCGCTCTTTTCCTTTGTATATAAAGCTTATTTCAAGCAGCGGAGTATTGGAAATCATATTTTTAATGCCTTCAAATTTTTCGTTCACAAATAAACTCCCCTTAATTTCATAATAATACGTCCATATTGAGATTACAGACAAACCCGTTCGGGCTTTGTCCGCAGCCTTATAATATTTTACTCCTAAATTCCCGATTAGTCAATAATTTTACCGATAACTGTTCCGTTAATATTTTTTTCAAGGAGTACGTTTCTGAATTGGTCGTTCAAATCAATATCCGACGGCGCGTGCACGGTGATGTAATTGTCGGTTTTTCCCTCAAAAAGACCGTCGCGGGCGGGCTGCTCAAACAATACGCGCATTGTTTTGCCGATAAATCGGCTGATAAACTCATCTCTCGTCCTTTGCGTTTCCTTGATAATGATTTTACTGCGTTCATCCTTTACATTCGGAGCAATCTGGTCGGGACGCTTCGCCGCCGGCGTGCCTCTGCGGCGCGAATATTGGAATACGTGAGCATCGGCAAAGGACACCTCTTTTATAAAATCAACGGTGGCGTTAAATTCCTCGTCCGTTTCACCGGGGAAACCCACCATTATATCGGTTGTCACCGCGACGTCGTCGAAAGCCTCTCTCAGACCGTCCACGATTTCCTTGAACTGCGCCGTTGTGTATTTCCTGTTCATTCTTTTAAGCGTGGCGTCGCAGCCGGATTGCAATGATATGTGAAAGTGGTGACATAGCTTTGACGAGCCCTTTATGCTGTCAATAAATTGCCGGTTTAGCGTCATAGGCTCTATGGAGGACAGACGTATGCGCTCCACACCGTCTGTTTTATCCGCATCCGCAATTAAATCCGCCAATGACGTGCCGCCCAAATCAACGCCGTAGGACGCGACGTGTATACCGACAAGGATAATTTCCTTAAATCCGTTGCCGGAAAGCTCGCGTATTTCGCGGATAACCTCCTGCTTCGGTCTGCTGCGAACCGGACCTCTCGCGTAGGGAATAATACAATAGGAGCAGAATTGATTACAGCCCTCCTGTATTTTTATAAACGCGCGGGTTCTGTTTGAATATTTTTTTATTTGCAGCTCTTCAAATTCGTGATTTGTCATAATATCGGAAACGTGATTTATATTTGAAGAGCTGTCAAGCGCCTCTGTGAGCGTCACGATATTTTTCCTGTCCTTGGTGCCTATCACGATATTTACGCCGTCTATCGAAAGAACCTCGTCCGGCGCGGTTTGGGCGTAGCAGCCCGTTACGGCTATAACCGCGTTAGGATTTGTCTTTTTTGCGCGCCTTATAATTTGCCGCGACTTTCTGTCGCCCATATTTGTAACCGAGCAGGTGTTTATAACATATATGTCGGCTTTTTCATTAAAATCACATATTTCATAGCCCGCGTCGGAGAACAGCTCCGCCATTGCCTCTGTTTCGTATTGATTGACCTTGCAGCCGAGTGTGTAGAATGATGCTTTTTTCATTTAAATCTCCAGTCTTTGTATAAGTTTTCACCACAAATGCCGTCCCAATAAATCTCAGCATTAGTATTATTATATAAAATTTTAAATAAAAACGCAATACCTATTGACTAATTGAAAAAAAAGTTGTATTATAATAACAGTAAGGTATTACAAATAAATAGGCTGTATGCATGAATAAGGGAGGAAATTTTAATGAAAACGTTTAACTTGTTACTAAGCTCTATCAACGACGTAAAAGACTTCGTAAATATCGTAAGTAAGTACGATTTCGATGTAGATTTGACGTCAGGCAGATATGTGGTTGACGCTAAGTCTATCATGGGTATCTTTAGTTTGGATTTGTCTAAGCCTATTAAGGTTGAAGTACATTCCGATGATGCTGAGAAGTTCATTGACGAGCTTGATAAGTTCATAATAAAGTAAGTAACAAAAAACGTCCTCTGAAAGAG
>JAJQAT010000112.1 GCA_021203665.1 Bacillota bacterium | reverse complement strand
TGTCCTTTCACATGTGTATACCATGTTACTCTTGACACAAGGGTCGCCCCTACGAGGTACATTTGCAGCTACAGTTTTCCGCCCCGTGTCGGCGAAGCCGTAAGCGGGGAGGCGGCACGGCGGAGCCGTGACGGATGGGTTTAGATTGGCGCAATCCCTCATCCGTCGGCTACGCCGACACCTTCCCCCAGGGGAAGGCTAACTATAGTTGCCGCTATTTCAGACAAGCCTTCCCTTGGGGGTGAACAATTTGCAAAGCAAATTGTTCACCTCTTAGGGGAGCCTTGCGGGTCGTCGAGGCGCCGACCCCTACGGAATCATAGCCGGATTTACGGCGAGCGTGAGGCTCCCTTGTCAAAGGGAGCTGTCACTACGCATTTATGCGGAGTGACTGAGGGATTCATTGCCCAATATTTCCCTTAAGAATCCCTCCACCACCTTCGGTGGTCCCCCTCCCTTTGACAAGGGAGGCTTGCAAAGCACAGACATAAATACTGCCTAATTTTAAATACGGTGCAAGCCCTCATTTAATCGAGGAATTTTCGTATACATACTCATCGCCGCCGGTTATTAATGTGCCGTACAAATTATCATTTTCGTCTCTTACTTCCAAACCTGCGTCCGATTGCGTTATATTCACCTTTACAACATTTCCGCCGTTGTCCAAAGCGAAAAACGCTTGACCGGCCGATACTTCCGTGCTTTTCAGCGCAATTTTTCCGCCGTTTTTGACGGGGGTTATATTTGTTTTATGGCTCGTTCCCGCAAAATGCCACATACAGCCCGTCATTTCCGAATACCCGCTGCACGCGCCGCGTATATTTTCAAAAAATCTCAGAGTTTCTATATCCTCATAATAGTCAACCGCTCCGAAAAGATATATTTTTCTTTCCCCGTATACCGCGTCATTTTTGTCCGACTCCACAATTTGACCGACAATATTCACATCCTCCGCGGAAACCTGTCGGTATTTATCCGCCGTTCCGATTCCCGATACAACGCACGCCGCCGACAAAACCGCCACAGCAGCCGTCACAACAATCCGCCGCGCGCGGTACGGAATAACCGACAACAGCTCCTCAACAGCCGCGCCAAAACCGATAAAAATAAAATACACGCTGCGAAGAGTTATTCTTGTATCCTCCAAGGCATAAAAAACAACTGTTCCGGCAAATCCCAAAAGCAATCCGAGCAGAATTTTTTTATACGCAGGCTTTCTTTCCCTTTCCGGCAGGCGTCCCGAAAATATTCCGAGCAGCGCCGAATGCAGCGCTACGGCAAGACCTTGTATCACGGCTTTTTTATGTATAATAAGATACATTCCGCGCTCAAATCCGAGCGAAAACAATTTCACGTTCATATATCCCAAAATATTCGCCATCACCTTTGTTATTTCCGCGCCGTGAGAAGCAATCCCCGTTGTTATAAACGCTCCGCGCTCCATCGCCCATGAATTTTTGTTGCAGAGATAATATACCGCGACAGATATTATATGCGCCGCCGTTATAATTAAAATCGGCAAAAGCTTTTTATTCCTTCTTTTTAATATCAGATACAGCGCGAGAAACAAATATACCGCGACGGCAGGCTCATAGAACCCGACCGCCGCAAATCCCGCCGCCGAATAGCCGATTAAAAAGCGTTTTTTCTCCGTTGTAATGTATTTTTGCAGCAGCCATACCGCCAGTCCCGTAAAAAACATCGAATTTGAAATTCTTATCGACGCCGCGAGCCAATATGTCGCCTCCATATTCAGCGGCAGCAGACAAAGCAGCAGAACAAAAATTCCTCCGGTCGAAAAATCATTTTCCCTGAGAACGCTAAGCATTAAAAATGTCCCCGCCGTCAGCAAAAGCGTCATTACGGCTTCGGCTATCCACAAATGCTCAAACAGCGGAGCTATAAAAAATATATCAACTATACCCGCGAGCGGGCGTATGGAAAATTTCGCGTTGGGTATTATAAATCCAGTCAATTTATCTGCGGCGGTGTACGTGTCGCCGTATAAAAACCAATCGTCCATTACCGGATAATACCGCCCTCCAAAGGAAAATCTTTGTATCATAATAAGGCAGACGGCGCTTAAAAATAAAAAATATATATTCCTGTCCTTCTCTTTATCCATTGCAGTACCCCAATTATTTCTTTAGTTATTATATTTTATCTCTATAAATTCATTTTGTCAACTCTTTAGATATAATTTTTTTCTACTATTGATGATAGAATATATTAGAAAGTTACTGACGTGAAAATAAGCACCGCGTCTTTTCCGCGTTACTGTTTGAGCCGCCGAGAGCGGCGGAATGGAGATTAGTATGAATGTTGGTTTGAGAATTAAAGAATTGAGAGAGAAAAAAGGTCTTACCGTCAATAGGCTCGCAAATATGGCGGGGATTTCGCAAAGCTATCTTCGCGACGTCGAATTGGGGAATAAAAATCCTACCGTTGAAACATTATCATATTTTTGCGACGCGCTTTCCGTTTCATTGAAGGACTTCTTTTCCGACGGCGACGACGAGATAAACCCGTTTCTTAAATCCGCATTGTCAAGACTCTCTGAGGAGCAGCAGCTTATGCTTGCCGAATTTTTAAAATCGCTGTAGGATTTTCTTGCTTTTTTATGCGCGGTATGGTATACTGAATTGCAGGGGACGGCACCCATAACAAAAAACGGCACAATTAAATATTTT
The DNA here is from genome assembly GCA_021203665.1 of Bacillota bacterium. Lineage (GTDB taxonomy): Bacteria > Bacillota > Clostridia > UBA1381 > UBA1381 > Hominilimicola. The sequence goes on along the minus strand of JAJQAT010000112.1, from coordinate 3,894 downwards.
ACGGAAAGGGGACGACACCCATGACAAAAAACATTACCGTAACCGACGAAAACGGAAAAGTAATAGGAAGCACCTATCCGAAACGTGCTTTGGGACTTGTTAAAAAAGACAGGGCGCACCGGATAAACGCGGATACGATTTGCCTTTGCGCCCGTGATGAAACGGAGGATAATAAAATGGCAAACAATATATATGACGTAATCGACAACCAAATGTCGAAAATACAGGATCAGCTTTCCGGCGCGCCGTCGGACGAGCATACCGCCGCGGTCAGAATAAAAATGCTTGAAACGCTTGAAAATCTCAAGGCGGAGGAAAGAAAAAATACAGTCGCGGAGGTTATAAAGGCTCAGCTCGACGCGATACAGGCGGATTTACCGCAGGAAAGCGCGGATGCTCGCGAAAAAGCACAAATGAGAATGTTCGATATAATGGAAATGCTTTTGGCGTCGGGAAACGATAAGACGCAAAAAGCGGAGAATAATTCCGCATTTGACAAAACAGAATAATAAAAATTACGGACTGCTTTGCGGCAGTCCGTTTTTTGCTTTTGGCAATTACACCCTATAAATATAATTTTCCTTTCTGGGTTTGGCGGGTACCTTTTCTCCGTAGCCGAGGACGCAGTTGCCTATGCCCTCATAATCGCCGTTTATTCCCCATTTTTCAAGCAGAGCCTTTCCCTCCGCGCTTTCAAACACCTCTTTTGCGCGGTGTATCCAGCAGGACTGTACCCCGACAGCCTCGGCGGCGTTCATAAGATTTCCCATTACAAGTGAGCCGTCATACAGATATGTACCCGCGTTTTTATCCGCAAGCACAATTATAACCGTCGGCGCGCCGTAGAACGGGTCTATATCCGCGCCCATAACGGCGGCGTTCAGCTTTGAAAGAGCGGAAATCGTTTCCTTATCCTGCACCACCACCATCACCGGCGACTGCTTTCCCATGCCCGTCGGCGCGTATACGCCCGCCTCAAGTATGGCGTTAAGCTGTTCATCTGTGATTTGTCTGCCGTCAAAGCCGCGGCAGGAACGGCGTGATTTTAATACGTTCAATGCTTCGTTCATAACAATATCTCCTCTCATCACTTATTTATATAGATAATTTTATCACAAATATCCCGCGCCGACAAGCGATTTTGGCAATAAAATCCGGTCCGCGCGAAACCGAAGGCGCGGTTACTCGTCCTTCGGTTTTCTGTATTTTTCGTTACTGATTAAAAATTTATAAACCTCTCCCAGGAAATCCAGACCCAGCTCATTCAAAAGGGTCAAATCAAGCTCAAAATAATCGGGAATTTTTATATTGTACCTATGGTCGGCGGCACCGTACAGATAATCCATCGGCACTCCGAAAATTACCGCCATTTCCTTAATATACGGGTACTCGGGACAGCGTTGTCCCGATTCCCAATTCGCGATGCATGACCTTGAAACATTGAGCTTTCGGGCAAGGTCAACCTGCGTCATGCTCTTTTCCTTTCTGAGCTGCTTAATCCTGCTTCCGATTTTTTTGTTGCCCGCATTATTCCTCATGGTCATCCGCGCTTTCCGCATTATCCGTTTTTTCCTCTCGGCTGTCCTTTACGCGGTTGAATATCTCCATAAATTGGTCGCCCGTGATTGTTTCCTTATTTATAAGGAACTCGGAAATTTCATCGAGCGCGTCGCGGTTTTCCTTTAATATATTCATCGCCTTATCATAGCATTTTTTAAGAAGAGCTACAATTTCCTTATCAATATCCGTTTTGGTTTCCTCGGAGCAGTTTGAAACGCTTCTGCCGTCAAGGTACTTATTCTGTATGCTTTCAAGTCCCGCCATGCCGAATTTATCCGACATTCCGTACTGCGTTATCATATTTCTCGCAAGCGATGTGGCGCGCTCTATATCGTTCGCCGCGCCCGTGGTCTTTATGTTAAACACAAGCTCCTCCGCCGCGCGTCCCGCGAGAAACACCGTTATCTGGTCAAGTATTTCGTCCTTGGACATCAGATAGTGTTCCTCCTCCTCGGGCATCTGCATCGTATAACCCAACGAGCCCATGGTCCTGGGAACAATGGTTATCTTATGCACCGGCTGAGTATGCTTCTGAACCGCCGTCGCAAGCGCGTGGCCTACCTCGTGGAAGGACACGATTCTCTTTTCCTTTTCGGATAAAATTCTGTCCTTCTTTTCCTTACCGGCGATGATTACCTCAATCGCCTCCATAAGGTCCTCCTGCGAAACGGTCTTTCTGCCGCATCTCACGGCTCTCAAAGCCGCCTCGTTTACCATATTCGCCAAATCCGCGCCCGCCGTGCCGCTTGTGGCAAGAGCCATCTCGTGCAGGTTTATATCCGGCTCGGTCTTAACGTTTTTAATATGAACCTTTAATATATCCTCGCGTCCCTTTAAATCCGGCTTTTCCACGATGATGCGCCTGTCAAATCGTCCGGGTCTTAAAAGAGCCTTGTCAAGCACCTCGGGACGGTTTGTCGCGGCGAGGATTACAAGTCCCTTTGACGAGTCAAAGCCGTCCATTTCGCTCAAAAGCTGATTCAGCGTCTGTTCGCGCTCGTCGTTGGAGCTTATCTGATTATCCCTCGATTTGCCTATCGCGTCTATTTCGTCTATGAAGATAATACACGGCGCCTTTGCCGACGCCTGCTTAAAGAGGTCGCGCACTCTCGATGCGCCGACGCCGACAAACATCTCTACAAATTCCGAACCGGAAAGCGAGAAAAACGGTACCTTTGCCTCTCCGGCAACCGCCTTTGCAAGCAGGGTTTTACCCGTTCCCGGAGGTCCCACAAGCAGCGCGCCCTTGGGCTGCTTCGCGCCTATGGCGTGATACTTGGACGGGTTATGCAAATAATCCACTATTTCATCAAGCGATTCCTTTGCCTCCTCCTGTCCCGCGACATCGGCAAAGGTGACGCCGGTGGCGTTTTCCACGCTGTAAAGCTTGGCGTTGGACTGACCTATGCCCATTATTCCGCCGCCTGAGCCGCCCATTCTCTTGGACATGGAGCGCGTCAAGAGGAAGAAGAGCAGATATATTACCGCGAGCGGAAGTATCCACGTCAAAATAAAATCGAGTATCGGGTTGTCGTCCTGGATGGGCGTTGAATAGCTCACGCCCTTTTCGTCAAGCATGGCAAGGAGCCTGTCGTCATATATATATCCCGTGTAATACACGTTTCGGCTGTTTTCCCTTGCCCTTTCCACAACCTCTTCCGCGTCTATTCCGAGCGCGCTCATAAAGGATGAGGTCTCGGAATCCATCTCAAGGTCGGATTCGTCGATTTTTTCGTATATCGTGAGCCTGTCGCTTTCAAGCACAACCTCGTCTATTTTGTCCTCATTCAGCATTTGCAAAAAATCGCTATATGAAATTTCTTGACTTTTCGTGGTCTGCATCGACAGCATTACCATATTTAAAATAACGGTCGCCACCACTGAAATAATAAGAAATACCAACAAAGGATTTTTTAACGGGGAACGATTTTTTTTATCATTCTGCATTAAATGTGTCCTCCTGAATTTCATCAATTTAATTACATCTAATTGTATCACTTTATCCCGATTATTTCAATAATTTTAGATTATAATTATTAATTTATTCACAATTCAAAAATTGCCTGTCTCACTTTTGCAAGAATACTGTAACAAAATGTAAAAATAATGTAATATTTCTCAGCTCAAAACTCAATTTATTTGGTTGACTTATATGTCAATACGTGATAAAATATCTATGTATTTGCTATAGTTAAAGAAAGGATAAGGTGAAATAATGAAAAAACTAACAGCCATGCTCACAACATTGGTTATGCTTGCCTCGACCCTGTGCCAAACGGCGGTCATCGCGGCATTCAGCGATGTTGATCACACAAACGCTTACAAAACGGAAAT
>JAJQAT010000153.1 GCA_021203665.1 Bacillota bacterium | reverse complement strand
TTTTTATTACATTTTTCGTTTTTTTTATTTTTTTTTGAAATACTCTTGATGTTTTTGTTAATTTCTGATAAAATAAATGTAATAATGATGAAAAAAATGTAATGTATTTTTTAAAATAATGTACAGCCGAACATTTTGGAAAGGATTGGAGTAAATGGATCGCACTATACTTATTATTGAGGACGAACAAAACATCAATGATATTCTTAAATTCTCCCTCGAAAAGGAGGGCTATAAAACTCTTTCCGCCTTTGACGGCGTGAGGGGGCTTGAAATGGCTTTGAGCGAAAATCCCGACCTTATTCTTCTTGACGTTATGCTACCCTGTTTGTATGGGTTTGAGGTTTGCAAAAAGGTTCGCGAAAGCTCGCAGATTCCTATCATAATGCTTACCGCGCGCGAGGATGAGGTCGATAAAATTATCGGTCTCGAGCTGGGAGCCGACGACTACATCACAAAGCCGTATTCAATGCGCGAGCTTACCGCGCGCGTCAAGGCAAATCTCAGGAGGAGCGCGGTACCGATAATCCCCAAGGCGGAGCCGGAGGGTCAGCGCAATATAGTTTTCGGCGACCTGTTAATCAATGTGGAACGGTATGAGGTTTCCAAAGGCGGCGAGGTTATCGACATCACTCTTCGCGAATTTGAGCTTCTTAAATTCCTCGCGATGCAGCCGGGCAAAATCTTTTCAAGGGAAAAGCTGCTTGAAAACGTATGGGGCTATGAGTACTACGGCGATGTCCGCACGGTTGACGTCACGATAAGACGTTTGAGGGAAAAAATCGAGGACGACCCGAGTATGCCGAAATATATCATCACCAAAAGAGGCGTAGGCTATTATTTTAATAATTAACACCTAAATAACTCCGAAACATTACACCCGAAACAATTACTGTTTTGGGTGTTTCTGAATATTAATGAAAGGTTTTTTGTTTTATGTTTAAAAGTATACGTTGGAAAATAACATTGGCATTTGTGCTGCTTGTGCTCGCGACGGAGCTTGTGATAGGCGCGTTTAATATCTTCGGAATCGTCAATAACTACCACAGGGAATTTTCGGACGCGGTAAACTCCGTATTTACCACGGATATTAAAAACGACCTGCTCGCGGCGGCGAATGAGATAACCATTCCCATAGGCGACGACGACGGCAGCTCTATAGTAATCGAGGAATCGTCATATAACAACGTGAATCTGATTAACAACGTTTTATCGTCGCACGCCGGCGCCTTGGGCATAACCGCGTCAAGGATTTACTTCATACTCGACGGCTCCACCGGAGAGGTTTTGCACTCCTCCAACGGCGCCGCGGAAACAGAGCCGACGCCCGTTCTTTTGAATGCGCTCGCCGGAGAGGAGAGCCGCGAAACCGGAATTACAAAGACCTATATGGATTACGCCCTCCCGCTTACAAACGGCGACACGGTGAAATACGTCGTCTACATAAACGACAACTGCCAAATGCAGATTTCTCTCACAAGGAGCATTATAAACATTCTTTGGATTTCACTTTTGCTCGCTTTGATTGTGTCCGCGGTTGTCGGAAGTCTTATAGCGAAATCGGTGACGGTGCCTATTCAGCTGCTTTCCGTACAGGCGCGCAAATTGGCGGACGGCGACATAAACGCGCTGCAAAAATCCGACTCAAAGGACGAGATAGGAAATCTCACAAACTCGCTTATATATCTCGCGCACGCCCGAAAGCAGTCCTCGGACCAGGCTATGGGCGAAAAAATCAAGGTTGAAACCATTTTGCAGAATATGAACGACGGTATTCTCGCCTTTGATATGAAGGGCAAGCTGATTCACTTCAACCGTGAGGCCAAGCGTCTGCTTAACCGCCAATACCTCGACGATATAAAATTCAACAGCTTTTTTAAGGAAATAAACGCGAATATCACCCTCGGCGATTTGCTTTATATGCAGCCCGACGGCAGCGTCGAGCGCGAAATTAAGCTCGCGAACCAATATCTGCGCTTCAACTTCGCCACATTTAAGGTGGATAACAAGGTCGGCGGTATTATCGTTATTATACACGACGTGACCAAGCAGGAAAAGCTTGAGCAGTCAAGGCGCGATTTTGTCGCGAATGTTTCGCACGAGCTGCGCACGCCTCTTACGACAATCAAATCATACTCGGAAACGCTCGCGGATATGCCCGATGTTGACCGAGAGCTGCAAATACGCTTTCTCGACGTAATCGCATCCGAATCGGACAGAATGGCGCGTATAATCAGCGACCTGCTTACCCTGTCCGAGCTTGACGAAAATCAAACGTATATAAAGCCGCCGGAAACCATAGACGTAAGGAAAATGCTTGAATCCATCGTCGAGAGAATGGGTATGACCGCGAAAAAGAAAAGTCAATCGCTCACCTATCACCCGATTAACGAGGTTCCCGTTATTTCCGGCGACTATGACAGTCTTGAAAGAATTATAATCAATATCGTGAGCAACGCGCTTAAATATACCCGCGAGGGCGGCAGAATTGAGGTATATTCAAGCAAGGTGTACAACGACATATGTATAAAGGTTGTTGACAACGGAATCGGCATTCCCGAGGATAAGCTGCCGCATATATTCGACAGATTTTACAGAGTTGACAGAGCGCGCTCGCGCGACACGGGCGGCACCGGTCTCGGACTCGCCATAGCGAAGCAGGCGCTTGAATCCTGCTTTAACGGAAAAATTAAAATAGCCAGCGAATTTCATAAGGGTACCGAGGTTACAATTACCATACCCGTCGCGGAATAATATTAAAACAGGGACACTAAAATTTAGTGTCCCTGGTTTTGTGTCCCCGCTGAGTGCGGTTTTAATTTCCGGTACTGCCGAAGCCGCCGTTTCTTTCGTCCTCCGCGGCGTCGTCAAGGGTTATTCCGTACTCCACAAATATTCCCTGGCAAAATCCCGCGCCCTTATTCAGCGAAACGGTTTTATCCTCGTTTGTGTCGTTCATTATTTTACAGAATATATGTCCCTCATTGTCGCTGCTGTAATAATCGCTGTCTATTATTCCGACGGTGTTATTCATCTGCACTCTGAACTTAAAGCCAAGTCCGCTTCTCGGATAAATTTTAAGAACCCAGCCGTCGTTAATTTTTACTCTTATTCCGGTGGGAATTTTAATACTCTCTCCAGGCTTCAGGTCAAACGCGAAGGGCGTGTAAAAATCATATCCCGCCGAGCCTCGTGTGGCTCTTTTCGGGAGCTTTATATCCTCGTAGATTTTTTCTATGCCGTCCGAGGTATAAAAGGTGTCAACCCAATCCTTTTTGAACTGTTCAAAGCTTACCTTTTCAAATTGCGCAACTCTCTGCATATCTTTCTCCTTTACTTTGCCGCAAGCACTACCTTGCCTATTTCAATACTTTTCTTAACGTCGATTACCTTTTGATTTGAGCTGCCGCGCCACTGCAGCTTATTGTCCTTAAGCCTTTCCGCAAACTCGCCGTCAACCAACACATCGACATATTTCATATACGGAAGATTTTTTACCTCCTGCCACTCATAGCCGGTGTAAAGCCAAATTGTTTTATTAGGAAATTTTTCGGCGATTTCCTCAATCAGCCCGCCCGTATCGGCGCGGTTCATTGTGTGCAAAGGGTCGCCGCCGCTCAGGGTAATTCCGGAAATATACGGCTTTTCAAGCTCGGTAAAGATTTCCTGCTTCGCGTCATCGTCGAACTCAAGTCCGCCGCAAATATCCCATGTCACGGGATTTTGACAGCCGCGGCACTCATGCTCGCATCCCGCTACCCAAAGCACCACGCGCAGTCCGTCGCCGTTAAGCATATCGTCCTTTGTTATATTGTGATAACGCATTACATACTTTTCCTTTCCGCGATTTCAGCCATTTTGGCGCTGTTCAGTCTTGTGTCGCCCTTTACACGCGAATATGACAAATATCCGTTCATTCTTTCAATCTTTGTAAGATTTCTGCTGCCGCACTTCGGGCATACGTCCATTTCAAGCTCCTCGTGTCCGCAGTCGTCGCAGTACGCGAGCGACAGGTTCACTCCCTCGTAAAAGCCCATATCCATAGCGCGTCTTACAAGAGTTTTTATAGCCTCTCTGTTATAGCTTATCGGATATTTTACGTACTGTATCTTTCCGCCGTTTGAAAGCTCCCAAAAACGATTTTCGAGATTCTGCTTTTGAATCGGAGTTATATCCTCCGTTACGTGGCAATGAAAGCTGTTCGATACATATTCCCTGTCGGACACGTTTTCTATCACGCCGTACTTCTTTCTGAACTGCTCAACCTGCAAGCCGCACAAGGACTCCGCCGGAGTGCCGTAAATCGCGTACAGATTTCCGTCCTCTTCCTTGAATTGATTTACCCTTTCGTTTATATGCTCAAGGGTTTTTAAAGCAAATTCTCCGTCCTCCGCAAGTGAATGCTTATTGTAGAGCTGCTGCAGCTCGTTAAGCGCGGTTATGCCGAACGATGCCGTGGCGCTCTTTAAAAGAGGCTTGATTTTATCGTGTATTCCGAGATGTCCGCCGTAGAAGCCGCCCTCGCAGTACGCGAGAGGATTTGTTGACGCGCGCATTTCTCCCAGGTAATCGTATGTGCGTATATGGAGCTGTCTTATAAGATTTAAATAATAGTCAAGCACGTCAAAGAACGGCTTATTCTCCTGCTGAGCCTTCGCGAGTATCATCGGAAGATGCAGCGATACCGCTCCTATATTAAATCTGCCGACAAATATAGGCGTGTCGCCGTCGTCCGCGGGATTCATACCGCCTTTTTCGTACCACGGCGATAAAAACGCCCTGCATCCCATCGGCGATATAATTTTTCCGTATTTCTTATACATCGATGATATGTAGCCCTCGCCCGTAAGGCTGAGCCAGTCCGGATACATCGTCTTTGACGAGCAGTCTATACCCGCCTCAAAAACGTCCTCAAGCTCCTTGCCCTTTCCGTGCAGGTTTTCATCATACAGGAACACAATCTTCGGGAAAAGCACCGGCTTTTTATATCCCTTTTTACCCTGACCGTTCTTTCTGACATTCAGCATTGTCACAGACGCCATCTTGGCAAATCTGCCGGTGCCGGTGCCTATTGTGACGGTTATAAAGGGATAGTCGCCCCTGCTTGAGGAAACCGAGTTGAACTTATATTCCCAGCCCTGAAATCCCTGCTCGAAGTCGCGCTGAATATCAGCCATGGTAACCTCTTCCGCCTTTTCCCTGTCAAGACCGAGCTTTGTGTATTTTTCTATGTATTTCGCGTATGATTTTTCCGCGTAGGGCTCAAGAATAAGGTCAGCCGACGGAACAGTAAATCCGCCGTACTGCTGACTTGCCGCGGATAAAACTATATCTCCTATAACGTCAAACGCAACGTCAAGCGTCTTTGGCTCGTTATACCACAAATTGCCCATTTCAAAGCCGCAGCGCAGAACATTCTCAACGTCAAAAAGGCAGCAATTCATTGTGTCGCGTCTTGCGGACATATCGTGTATGTAAATATAGCCGTCGCGGCACGCCTGCAGCTCCTCGGTTGTAAGGAAAAACTTCTTATACAGCTCCTTATTGAGCTGATTGAATATAAGACTTCTCTTGGTTGAAACAAGTGCGCTGTCCGTGTTTGAATTTTCCTTGTCGCCGATGTACATAATGGACTGACTCTTTTTATATACCTCGTCAAGCATCTGCACAAAGTCCTGCTTATAGTTTCTGTAATCCCGATAGCTTTTTGCCACCTTGGGATTTACCCTTTCAAGAGCGCCCTCGACTATATTGTGCATCTCGGAAATCTGTATTTCCTCCTTGCCCATTTTCTTCGCCTGCGCCTCGACGAATTTACATATGAAATCAATCTCCTCGTCCGTGAACTTTACAAGCGCGCGGAACGCGGATTTGTTTACCGCCACAACCACCTTTTGTACGTTAAAGGGCTCCTTTGTGTTGTCTTTTTTTACTACCTTCATATTCTTTATACCTCTCGTTAATATTTCCCCCTCTCGGCACGACCACAACATATTGTGGTTGCGCCGACCGTTTTCCATTATAGCACCCAATATCTGTTTTTACAATTACAGATGTATTATCTGTTCTTTACAACAATGTTACATTGTGTCCTTTCCGCATAGCCGCGCCAAATTTTGTTCCGTAAAACAAATATTACATGGCTAATAAAGGTCTTTTTGAAAATACTATTACTATGAATTTCGGGAGGCGGATTATGAAAATACTTATGAAATCGATACGGCTTTTTCTTATCGGGGTTTGGGCGGAATATTACAAAAGGGGATTCGACAACGCTGTGGACAGATGTATCAAAAAAGGCGGCGATATTTCCGCGGCGCCGCTTACACGAAAATCCAACAGGAGCTATAATCTTTATATGAAATTTCGGGAATACGAAAAGGATTTAAATCGCGAAATACTGCTGAAAAAGCTCGCGAAAGGCTCCGTATAAATTAGCCTGCCAAAACATTTTTACGGTGTTTTGGCTTTTCTTTTGTGCATTTTTATTAAACAGACCCGAAAAATGCCGCCGCAAATACCATACGGAAGCGACAATCTAAAAAAATATGCACAAAACGCACAAAATATTGTGTCTATGCCTTGATTTTATCGGATAAAAGTGATATTATATAG
>JAJQAT010000129.1 GCA_021203665.1 Bacillota bacterium | reverse complement strand
GAATATATCCGAGGCGGCGGACACGATTGTGCGTTTCCTTGACGAGGACAAGCTGCATAAGATATATACGCCGAATTCCGAGATAATAATGCACGCGTACAAGGATGAAAAATTCGCAGACCTGCTCAACCGCGCCGAATTGCTTACGGCGGACGGAATAGGCGTGGTATACGCGTCAAAGATACTGAAAAAGCCGATAAAGGAACGCGCGGCGGGATATGATATAGCGCGTAAGGTGCTTGAAAAAATCAATTACACCGACCATAAGCTCTTTCTTTTCGGCGGAAAGCCCGGAGTTGCGGAAACAGCAAAGAAAAACCTTGAAAAGGATTATCCCGAATTAAATATAGCCGGTATGCGGAACGGATATTTCAAACCCGAGGAGGAGCCGGAAATCGTAGAGGAAATCAATCGCTCCGGCGCGGATATTGTTTTCGTGTGTCTCGGCGCGCCGAAGCAGGAGCAATGGATAGACCGAAACGCGGACAAGCTTAAGGTGCGCGTCGCGATGGGCATAGGCGGAAGTCTTGACGTTTTCGCGGGAACGGCGGAAAGAGCGCCCGACTTTTTCTGCAATCACGGACTCGAATGGCTCTACCGCCTCTATAAGGAGCCGTGGCGAATCGGACGAATGACAGAGCTTCCCAAATTCGCGGCTACTGTTGTGGCAAAGGGAAAGAGGTATAAGCAGGATTGACTTGGGAGTGTGGAAAAATGAAAAGGCTTCTGATGTTGATTTGCGCCGCGCTGACACTCGGAATAAGCGCGTATGCCGCCGACGAGACGGAAATATATATAGACGGCACACTTTTGGAATGCCCGAGCGCACCCGTGAACGCGGACGGACGCGTTCTTGTCCCAATGAGAGCCATATTTGAGGCGCTGGGCGCAGAGGTGTCGTGGGACGCGCAGGGGCGCACCGTATGGGCGGCAAGAGGCGATGAGTTTATAGGTCTCGGCATAGATAATGACGTTATGAGCGTCGGAGTGCATAATTCCTTCGGCGAGGCGGTATGGGTTGACAGCGTAACGCTCGACGTACCCGCGCAAATTATCAATGACTATACATACATTCCCATAAGAGCCGTGTCGGAAACGCTGGGTGCAAGGGTGTCGTGGGACGCGGCGAATAACGCCGTTATTATAGACAGCCGCTCCGATATTTCAGGAACCGTGTATTACGCGTCCGACAGCGATTATCAAAGGCTGTATTCCGTCGGCATAAACGGCAAAAACAGAAAAAAATTATCCGACCGCAGTGTGTACGGGCTTGAAATGTACGGCGGCAGTGTATATTATCTGTCAGCGGACGAAAGCTTCTTATACAGAGCGGATAATGAAAGCGGCGAGGAATGCGTTATAGCCGCCGCGGTTAATACGCTCGGCACAGACGCTGACGGCTGGCTTTATTATCAGGAGCTTGACGGCGCGGCAAGGGAAAGCGGAGCTGTGTTCAGGCTGAATCTTGACAGCGGAGAAACGGAACGCCTTACTGCCGCGTCCGTCCGCTATCCGCTTCTTTACGGGGATTACATATATTTCAATATTGACGGCAGTAATAATATGTTCGCCGTAACAACGGACGGAGCCGCGTCATACGAGATAAGCATAGGCGACACATCAACGGTGAAATTATACACGTTCAACTGTAGGTTTTTTGGCGGTTACATACTTGTGGAAAACGGAGTATGGTACGGAAGCATTGTCAGGATGAACCTTGACGGAAGCGGCGTCGTAACTCTAAATCAAACCAATTTCGTGATATTTGAAAACCAGACACAGTACGATAAAATATTTTATTTAAATCCCTCGGACGGACAGGATATTTACTGTATAAATATCGACGGCACGGACGAGCATCTTGTGGTAAAGGGCGACTCGTCGTGGATTGACATAGACGTAGTGGCGCAGTGGGGCAATATGATATATTATAAAAACCCGATGCGCTCGGAGGTATACAGAGTTAATGCCGACGGCAGTGAAAACGAGTATGTATGCTATGCCGATACCGTAAAGGTGGTTGACGGACGGCTGTTTTCATCGTATCAAGGCTTGTATACGGGCAGTCTTGACGCGCATGATATGGTTAATATTTACGCCGGCGGCGTAAAGGATTTTGAGGTAATTGGCGACACGGTTTACCTCACGGCGGAAAACAGCTCCAGACTTTTTACGGCGGATTTTTACGGCAACAGCAGTGCCGTCACGATGGATTCCGTCGGCGAATGGGTATGCGATATTGAATAAAGGACATAAAAAATCCCCGCGCAAACGCGCGGGGGATTTTTTTGTTTTAATTTTTATTCGGCGTCCGCCGTCAAATCGGATATTGTGAACGAGCAAGCGTTCGTGTCCGTTCCGTCGGAGAGCGCCAATGTGCCGCTGCTCTTAACGGTAAGGAAATATCCCGGCTTCGCGACGCTTTCAAATGATACCGCGCCATCTTCGCCGTTTATAGCCTCTACTGTTTTAAAGGTCATTTTTCTCGCGAGCGCGTCCTCGGTTGTATCCTGCTGAGTAAGGATAACGCTTGTTCCGTCGGCGCAGATATACAGTCCCGGCTTGTTGTACGATTGAATCGAAACATAGTTTTCGTTTGTTTCGTCTGCCTTGCCCGGCATTATCTGCCAATAGCTGTTTTCTGTGCTTCCGGAAACCGTGCCACCCAAAATTTGCTTCTTAAGCGGATAATCGGAATCCGATGAAGAATTTGAGAAGTTCTCGTGATATACATATCCGCCGTCCGATGTGGAAAGCCGGACGATTTCCGCGCCGCTGACTCCGGCGGACGTTTCATCTATGTAATTCACCGTACCGTCCTCGTTAAAGGTCATTTCCTCAACGCACACAACGCGCCTGTAGCCGCTGCCCCACGGAAGCGAGCCGTTATGATAGATGAAATATGTCTTGCCGTCAAAGTCTATAACCGACGGGTGGTTTGTGTTTGAGGTCGCGGTCGGCTCCATAATAATGCCCTGGAACTCCCACGGTCCGTACATACTGTCTGAGGTGGCGTAACCCATCTGCTCGCGCCAGCCGAACGCCGCGAATAGGTAATATTTGCCCGTGTAGTTTCCGTCCTCGTCAGTCTGTCTGTAAATCCACGGAGCCTCGGTAAATCCCAAATCGGTCTGTAGATTTGTGAATTCCTGTTCTTTTATATCATCTGTCGTAATCTCGCCGTCCTCGTTTATATCCTTAATAGATGTCATATCCTCGTTAAGCTCGCATACATAGAATATGCTGTTGCCCCAAGCAAGATAGCGATGCTCCTCGCCGTCAACCGTTTCAACCCACACAGTCGGGTCGATGTCGTTCCAACGGCTTGAATTTTCGGTGGTCATAGTATAACCGTTTACAAGCGGTTCGCCAATGTCAGTAAACGGACCCGTAGGCGAATCCGAAACGGCAACGCCTATACATTGATATCCATTATATGTGCTTGAATTGCCCCATGTGCAGTAGTACAAATAATATTTGTCGTCGTACTTCACAACCTGCGATGCCCACGCAGAGGTGCTGTCGCTTCTCCACGAAACATCGGTTGCGCTCATAACCGCGCCGTGATATGTCCAGTTTACCATATCGGTTGATGAATAGCATACCCATTCGGGCATTACATAGCTGTCGCCCGTTGCCGTGTCGTGACCCGCGTAGATATATACCGTGTCGCCGTCAACCAATGCCGCGGGATCGCCCGCGTACATTGTGTCGCCGTTCGCGTCAAAGCCCAGGATAGGGTTGCCGATTGAGCTTGTTGACACGGTTGTCGGAGTTGTTTCTATAGCCGGCATTTTTGTGCTTTGAGCCGACGCGTTATTCTTTTTGGCGAAGCTCGTAATGCCGTTTTGGTCCGTACCGGTCAAAATAACCGCGCTTTCGCGCTTATCCTTGTCGTAGCCTGTGAGCGCGAACAGCGTCATTGTATCGCCGTTTTCATAAAATTCATAGTTATCGGTATCGCCGTCCTGCGTGAACGTGATTGTTACGGTGTGGTCGCCGTCAAATTCCCATGTTCCGAGGTCGCCGCCGAGTGTTCCGTCAGCCTGCAATATGATTTCCGACGAATGTACCGGCAAATCCGCGTCGGAGCTTGTGCATGAGCTTACGTCGGTTACACCGTCCGCGAGAATGGTATGTCCCACGCTTGCCAAATCCCATGTTCCGTAGAGCATTTCCTCGGGGATTGTCTGCTCCTCCTCGCCCGCGTATACAAGCGGCGAGATAACCGGCCAGCCGTCCTCCGTCCAAAGTATTTTCTTAACCTGTAGGAACGCTGTCGCGTCCGCTACCTTGCGGCAGTGCTGAACGAGATACCACTGACCGTCATCGTCCTGGAATACGCTGTTATGACCGCTGCCGAGATATTCAATGCCGTCGCCCAGCTGGAACGAGCCGGACATCTTATATCCCCAAAGCTCGTCAAGAGAGCCGCCCTCCTTTACCTGATCCGCATAGGTTGTACCCACCGGTCTGTCCTCATAGTCAAGCAGCTGTCTGTGCGCGGTTGACGTGTCGGATAAAATCTCGGTAAAGGTCTTGCTCGTTCTTGCAACTCTTATATTATAGTTTGTTCCGAGCCAGCCGTAGGATGTGAACATATATGTGTAGCCTGTCTCGTCATTATGCACGGTGTACGGACCCTCGGGACCGAACACGCCGCCCGGAGTTGAATACAATCTTGTGCCGAAGCTCTTGCATGATTCAAGTATTGTCGCGTCCGAGGTATAGTCAACGCCTACCGCAAGACCCGTATCGGTGTCAAGCTCGGTGATATGTATACCCTTCCAGAATGAACCCCAAATAATATAGGTTTTGCCGTCCGTATCGGTGTAAATATTCGCATCTATAGCGTTTGTGTTATAGCTGCTGCTTTCCTTACTTGCTATAACAATGCCGCACTCCTTTGTTTCACCGTCCCAAAGACCCGGCGACTTAGCCTTTACAAGGCTGATAACCGAGTTTCTGCCGCCGAGACCGCACGAGGTTGAAAGATAGAACCAGTACGGATACTCGTCGCCCTCTTTATAGTAAATATCGGGCGCCCAGTACGTGGTGTTTACAGTTGTATTGGAATAATTCGCCTCAATAAACGCTTTCGCGTCGGAGGGAACCGTAATTGTGCTTGTGTAATCATGCTCCGTCCAGTGTATCAGGTCGTTTGATGTGTAAACGAGGTTATGCGTTGAATACACATAGTACACTCCCGATACGGGATCCTTGAATATTGTCGGGTCATGTACGCCCTCTGTGGTATATGCGCTGTCCGCGGGGGACGCGTCGGGGAACGACACGCTTGCCACAGGCAGATAACCCGCCTCGTATTCCGCGCCGGTATACCAATATGCTGCCGCGTCGTCCGTTGTGTCGGTTACGAGAACCTTGTAATACGCGACGCCGTCCGTGTCCTCAACCTCCGCCTCAAATGTTACGGTATCCATAACGTCAACCGTTTGCGAGGACTTTTCCGTTTCCGAGCCGGTTATTGCCTGACCGTCCGCGTCGTAGGGCAAAACCTCAAAGGTAAGAGCGCGCTCGGTTGAAAGGTAGTTTGTAACGGTGGTTTTAACCGTAACGGTTCCGCCGTTTGTCACCTCAAACACCTTTTCCTCCGCGTCGCCCGAAACGGGTATCATGCCGTCCGTGCTGTTCCAAACGAACGCCTTTACGGTGTCGCTTTCGCTCTGCTTTACGTTTGAAAGCGTTTGAGTGTTCGTGCCGATTTCAAGATCCATATCCTGAGTTACGACTCTTGTAAGCACGCCGTCCGAATATGACGCGCCTATCGCGACCGCGCTTTTTTGATTTGAAGAGGGCACGGTCAATTCAATATCATTGCCGTTTTCGGTATAGGAAAGCTCGTTGTTCGCGTAAAACTGCGTGTCAATATCGAGGCAGTTGTATTCCTCCACAAGCTTTTCCTTTTGATACGCTATTGCGTCCGCCGCGAGATCGGTTATTTCGTCCTCGGTAAGCGCTCTGCCGTAGAGTCTGAAATCGTCCATCGTACCCGCGAAGCCCTCGCCGCTGCCCCAGTTGCCGTGACCGATCCATGTTGACGCGTCCGCGGTAAAGAGCGACTCAATGTCATACGAGGTAGTGTCCGATGCCTCAAGAGAGCCGTTTATGTATACCTTGGTGCTGTCCGCCTCAAAAACGGCTGTCACATACTGCCAGTCCGTGTATGTTCCGTAAACGTATATGTCGGCGGGTCTTGCTCCGCTGTTATTGTAATTTTCGGCTTTAAAGCTTGACGATGTTGCAAGCATACCGAGATAATGCTCGTATAAATGTGTTTGCGATTCGTCCGGCGTTGTCATAAACGCCCAGCCGCTCGACGGCTTAATCCAGAATGAGAACGTAGCCGCCTCGCAGCCGTTCAAAAGACCGTCCTCAAGCTCGAGATAATTGCTCGCCGAATTTGATGAAATGCTCAAAGCGCTGCTCGTGCCGTCGTAATTTGTGACGTAGTCAACATCGCCGTACACCGTGACGGTTCCGCCCTTTGTCGCCTCAAACGAGCTTGAGCCTACGCCATCCTCGTCAAAGGTGATGTAGACAATAAGATCGTCGTCAGCCGTCTCGCCGTCGGCAAAAACGGGAATTGCCGCCGCGGAGCAAAGCATTGACAGCGATATAAAGCCGCTTAAAAGCTTTTTAATTGTTTCGTTC
>JAJQAT010000092.1 GCA_021203665.1 Bacillota bacterium | reverse complement strand
TTTATCTACTGCGCCTCCGCTCTGTGTTTTTTGGCTTAGCGGATTTATTTTCTCTCCTTTTGCAAAAAATTATTAGTGAGTTAAAATATTTTTAATGAAAAATTATATACGTCATTCGCCGTAAAGCTAAAATCAACCGCCGTAATAAGGGACACACCTCCGTTATGCTCGCGGTGTTCATATGTTTTAATTTCAATATCGCATACGTTTTCGGTTATTAATCTGCCAATTATGTTTCCGTCCCGCATTATTTTTACCTCGTTGTTTTCGGCAAAAGCCTTATGACGCGTGATAAAGCGTTCCGTTATTTCGGTCCGCTTATCAAGGACAAATTTATCACTCAGAAGAATTTCATTTGAGGCGCATTTGACCTGTCTTGCGCATTTTCTTAAAGCGTCATTGCCGTAAGCTCCGCTTATATCCGCGCGCGCCTCGTTTCCGTCGGCAAAAAATCCGCTCGCGCGGTATATGCCGCCCGTTTTCTGCTCGCCGCCGTTTATCAGCGGCACGCTGTGTCCCATCGAGCGCGTACAAAATATATCATATCTGTCCTCCGAAAAATACTCCGAGGTATATTCACCCGCGCCGATGTCGCAAAGTATAACGGAGCCGTTCTTCACGGCTATAATATTTCCGACGTCGTTATGATTATGCGGCTCGCCGTTATTTCCGCCCTTAAGCACGACGCTCATTTCACCGCCGCGAAGCAGCGCCCACTGAGCCTCGGGCAATACGGCGTTTTCCTTTTCTTCCTTGAACACGCTTGTATCCGTCCACGCTATATCGCGTACCGCCTTGCACCATCTTCCGCATTCATCGCCCGAAAACCGCGCTATGTACCCGATTCCCGCCGCGCCCGCGCCGCAGGTTCTGTTTAGATAGCAGGACAATCCCGCGTAAAGCTTATCGCGCTCATAGCCGTCGGAAAAGCTTATTGTGATACCGTCGGATATACAGCATTTGTGTCCGAAATCCGCCATTTTTTTAAGCATATCAAAATCAGCGGGATAATCCTCGCCGAAACGCTGTCTGTACAAATCCAGAAATGCCGTAAAATACATCATTCCGTAATTCCAGTAATACAATCCCTCAAGGCAGGCGCCGTCCGCGGCGAAGCTCAATATATAGCTGTCAAAGGTCGGCTTCAGGCTGTCGGTCACACTTTTTAAATCATTATCGTCCTCAATAAGATACAGCGCCGTCATACCCACGCAGCCGCCGCATACCGCGCACCAGTTGCTCTCCATGCTTTCCCAAGCATATGGATTTTTGCGGTTTACAAACGGATTCAGCACGCGCCTTTTGACCTCTCCGATACATCTTTCCTCGATTTCCTCCGATATTTTCCCATGCAGCAGCGAAAGAATTTCCGCAAGCGTCTGAGCCGTTTCCGCCGCGAACAGGTCTATTGTATCCGCGAACATATCGCCTCCGAGATGCGCCGGCAGCGCCCAAGTACGCTCATTACATACCGCCCGCATAACATTTTCAAGACGGATAAGCGCGCCGTCCCCGCCAAGCCAAGCCTTAAGCGCGAAATCGCGCAAAATGGCGCGCCGGTGAAAATATTCATTCTCATACGCGAGTCTGTTTCCGCTTACAAAGTATTCCTTAAACGAGGAAAAGGACAGTTCCTCTATGGGGCTGTCCTTGTACATTTCATATTCGCCGTCAAGCTGCGAAAGATACTCTCTCGCGTATTCGCCGCCCGACGACAAAAAATTTTTATTTGATAAATTACTTTTAAATATCCGCATACGTGTTACCTCTGTCTTAATTTTTTTGACTTACTGATATTATAACCTCTGCGGAATAAAAATGCAATAAATTGGTGCGTATATTTTATCAAAGCTGCTGTTTCTTTTTAATATTAAGCATGAACACGCACGCTATTGCCGCCGAAACAAATTCGGCTATAGGGAATGTGAGCCATACCGTCCACGAATAATCCATAGAGCTCATCGCAAGCAGTGAAAATCCCCAAGCTACCGGAATAACGAACAAAAATTGTCGGCATACCGATATTACAAGCGAGGCGATACCGCTTTCAAGTGCCTGGAACACACCCTGGAAGGCTATATTCAATCCCGCGAAAACAAAGCTCCACGAGATAATTCTCATCGCGCTTATGCAAATTTGCTGAGATTCTCCCGATAATCCGAATATGTTTGAAATAGGATTCGCGAAGCATTCCATAGCTATAAGACCTATAACCATTATTATCAGAGTGTAGAGTATGCCGTACTTTATGCCGTCCCTGACTCTTTTCTTGTCTCCCATTCCGTGATTGAACGAAACTATCGGCGTTATCGCGTCCCTAAGTCCGAACGCCGCAAACAATATAAACTGCTGGAGCTTATAATACAATCCGTATGCCGTTACCATTGCCTCGTCTATTCTTACGAGAATTATATTAAGAGCGTACGTCATTACGGACATAAGCGCCTGCGCTATGATAGCCGGAAAGCCTATCGCGTATATTTCACCTATTATCTTCAGCGACGGTTTCATATACTTAACGCCGTTTTTCACTTCCTTATTGAATTTAATATGGAATATGAACGCCAAAAGAGCCGACGCTATCTGACCTATAACGGTCGCGTAAGCGGCTCCGCGCACTCCCATTTCCGGCAAGCCGAGCAAGCCGTAAATAAGAATCGGGTCGAGTATTATATTCAGTACCGCGCCGGTTACCTGCGCTATTGTGGAATACATGGAAAGTCCCGTTGCCTGGAGCATTTTCTCAAATATCGAGAAGAATACTATACCCATCGATATTATACAGCATATTCTCAGGTAGCTGACAGCCATATCGAAAATCTCCGCGTTTGCCGTCTGCGTTCCTATGTAGGCTTTTACTCCGAAAATGCCGAATAAAAGGCACAGCGCATAAATAACTATTCCCAAAAATACAGCGTTTCCCGCCACCTTCGCCGCCTTTTTCTTGTTTCCCATACCAAGACTTTTTGATAAAAGAGCGTTGGTTCCCACACCGGTGCCTATTCCGACGGCTACCATAAGCATCTGTACCGGAAACGACAGCGTAAGCGCGTTCAATGCCGCCTCGCCGTTACCAGCCATATTTGAAACAAACGCGCTGTCCACAATATTATAAAACGCCTGCAATACCATTGATATAATCATAGGTATGCCTATGGACAGCATCAGCTTATTTACCGGCATTGTTCCCATTTTGTTGACAGTTTTTTCTTTCTCCATACTTTACCTCCAAAGTGTAACAAATAACTATTTTTTCGCAAAAAATAAAAGCGTAAATCCCAATCCGGACTTACGCTTTCACTGCTCGATTGCAGTTATTATACAATATTTTTTTGAAAAATGCAAGACTTTTTTTAAAATCCGAGAGGGATTTTAAACAGTATAAACAGCATCAGAAGTATTGTCCACGACACCATAAACACGGCGGAATACGGTACCATTAAGCTCAGGAGATTTCCCATTGTAAGCTCCGGCTTATACTTCCTCATATACATCAAAACCACTCCGGAGTAAGTCATAAGCGGAGTTATGATATTCGTGGAGGAATCGGCGATTCTGTATGCCGCGGCGACGACGTCGGGCGTCATAGAGCTGTTTACCCTATACAGCATCGGCACAAATATAGGTCCCAAAAGCATCCACTTTGCGCTCAGTCCTCCGACAAACAAATTGATAAACGCCGTTATCAAAATAAATCCGATTATAAGCAGTACGGGCATATTTGCCGCGCCTATTGCCTCAAGTCCCTTCGCGCCGATATAGGTTATATAGTTTCCTATATTCGTATACGTCAAAAGTGACAGGAAATTGTAGCAGAAAAATGTCAGTACTATGGCATAGCCCATTGTTCCGATTTGGTTCGACATAGCCTTTACCGCGTCGGAGCCGGTTTTGAATTTGCCTGCCGCAAAGCCGTAGAAAAGTCCGGGCAGAAGGAATATCAGCGTTATGATAAGTATTATATTATCAAGGAACGGCGTCACTTCCTTTCCCGCCTCGTCAATATACGATTTGAGAGGTCCGAATCCAAGCGCCGCCGTGATTATAAGCGACAGCAAAAATCCCGCGCCCGCCCATAAAAGAGCCTTTTTTTCTTTCCCTGTCACCTCAAACGCCTTAATGTTTATATCGTCGGGTATAACATATTTCCGGCTGTCAAGCTTCGGTTTTATGAATTTCAGTGTTACAAATCCGCCTATGAGCACAAGCATAACAGTTGACGCCACCATAAAATAATAGTGCATCGTCATAGGATTTATCGTCTTGCCGAGATATGATACAAACGGAATATTCTGGCTTTGAGCGAACGCCTCGGCGTTGGTTCCTATTATAACGTCCACCACGGTCGCCGGTATGAGATTCGCGCTGAATCCCGCGCTTACTCCCGCGAACGCCGCCGCCATACCGATAAGCGGATTTTTGCCTATTCCGACGTATAAAAGTCCCGCCAGGGGTATCAGTATAATATATCCCGCGTCCGTGGCAATATTACTCAAAATGCCAAGAAGTATCAGCACGAACGGCAGATATTTATCCGAAATATTCGCTCCGGCGCGTCTTATGAGTACGGACAAAAGTCCGGATTCCTCCGCGATACCGATTCCGAACATCACTATCAGAATGGTTCCCACTATTCCGCCCGCGTAGGCGAGCCAGTTATCAAGAATGGCATTGGAAAATATCCATCTTATGTTCTCCGCGGTAAGCATATTCCTTATTTCGTAGCTTACGCCGGTGCCGTCGGCGGATGTCATACCGAATGTTTTGCCGCCGAATACCGCCGTTATTAAAAGCACAATTATATATAACGCTATGAAAATCATTACCGGATCGGGTATTTTACTGCCCGCCCTCTCTATAAACGACGGTTTACCGTCTTTTTTCTTTTTAGCTGAAATGATAATCACTCCCTTTCGTATGTACTATACCACAACGGGACGCTACGTTCAACGAACAATTTATTCCAAGCATTTAGCGAAAAATATTTCTGTTTAATTATTGTACAAAATTAATTTTTGTGATATAATATAGTTTAACGCAATATATGACAGAAAAATAATTAAATTTGGAGTGTGATATTATGAAAAAGAGCGATTTGAAAAAAATTCTGATGATAGGCGCCGCCGTCACGGCAGCGGCAGCCGTGACAGCCGTCGCTGTTTCAAAATACCGTAAAAGCAAGTCGCTGAAGGAGGAATACGCGAAAAGCGTTTCGCAAAAGAACGCGTATATAACCGGCGGCGGAATTTCCGCGCTTGCCGCCGCGCTTTATCTTGTGCGCGACTGCGGCTTTGCTCCGTCAAACGTGCATATTTTCACGAACACTTCATACAATCACGGCGATGAGCAAACCGGATATATCTGCCGCAGGGGCAAAATCATAAGTGAGAAAAACAGTATGAATTTCTTTGACCTTATGAGCGGGGTTAGCTCGTTGGATATTCCCGATTTGACCGTATGCGATGAAATTCTCAATATTTACCGCGCCAATCCGAACTCAAGGAATATCACGTTTGTTGACAGCGATAAAAACGTCGTTGATATTTCAAATATACGGATTGATAAATCCCACAGAAAAATCGTTATGCAGCTTATGCAGGAAAAGAAGGAAAATTTGGTCGGCACGCCCGTTTGCGACGTCATGCCGAGCGAGTTTTTTGAGTCGCCGTTTTGGAAGCTGCTTTGCGCGGCTTACGGATTTTCCCGAGAGTCGAGCGCGTATGAGTTCGTAAACTGTATCGCGCATATGGACGATATGCTTTCCGGCACTCTTCCCGCCGACTTTGACAGACACGAGGAAATTATCGAGCCGCTTACGGAGCATTTGAAAAAGCTCGGAGTCGATTTGCGCGAAAGAGCGGTTGTGACGGATATGGATTTTGAGGACGGAAAAGCCGACGCGGTTCATTTTACGGACAACGGCGTAAGAAAAACCGTCTACCTGAACGACGGCGACATATGTATATTCCCGACCGACGAGATGGCGGAGTGCGCGGCATACGGCAGCTTTAACGAGGCTCCGCCCAAGCTCTTCTCCGCGCCCTACAGTCTTTGGGAAAGGCTTTCGGAAAAAAATCCCGCTTTCCAAAATCCGTCGAAATTATTTGATGATTTTGACGCGAATATGTCGGAGGAGTTTACAATCACGCTTTCAAACAGACTTTTGCCGGAGCTTATCGACGAGGTTACCTGCGGCGCGCTCGGCAGCGACGGAGTTATCGTTTTGGATAACTCAAGCTGGAAGCTTACGATATGCGCCGTTCCGAGCACGCATTTCAAAAATCAAAGCGAGGACATAGCCGTAATATGGGGCTGCGCGTCGCGTTTTGACCGCGACGGCGAGCGGTGCGGCAAGCCGATGACGGAGTGCGGCGGCGCGGAGATATTATACGAGCTTGTTTCCTGCTTCAACCTTGACGACGCGTGGGACGACATAAGGGAAACGGTTATAAACGTGATTCCATGCCACAGAAAATATGATAAATCCCCGGTTGCTCCGGTTGATTCAAAGCTTGAAATAATTCCGACCGGCATAGAGAACTTCGCGGTGTCCGGCGACTTCGCGGACAGCGGCAAGGGCACTGTTTTCTCTGAGGAATACGCCGTTTCCACGGCGCGCGCCGCGGCGTACAGGCTGATGAACACAAATAAGAAAATATTCGAGCCGAAAAAGATGTCATATAAG
>JAJQAT010000228.1 GCA_021203665.1 Bacillota bacterium | reverse complement strand
ACGTAAAACTATGTTGTATGTTATATATCAGAAGGAGGATAATGAAATGTTCAAAAATTCAAAGAAAAATTTGAAAAAATTAGGCGTATTTTCTTTGGTTCTTGCACAGGTTGCGGCTGTGGGCATAGTTGCTCCGGCTACAAGCGCGAGTGCGTTCGCGGGCAGCGCAATCACAAGAAACATGGAAAATCTTGACAGAGGTGTTGTCGCTACAAAAACAGACGACGGCGTGCTGGTTTCATGGAGAAGACTCGGCACGGAGCCTGCCGACACCACATTTACTCTTTACAGAAACAAAGAGAAAATCGCTGAGGGCGCGATAACAAACTATCTTGACGCATCCGGTACGGTTAATGACATGTACACGGTTGTCGCGGACGGAAAAATGTCGGACAGCGTAAGCGTTTGGGAAAACGGCTATCTTGATATTCCTCTTGCGGAATCTCCGGAGAGCGATGTTATACAGCAGGACAGAAACGGTGTTTATGTCGGCTCATACTCGCCCGGCGATTCGTCATACGGCGACCTTGACGGCGACGGTCAATATGAAATCGTTATGATGTGGAACCCGTCCGATGCTAAGGACGCGGCTACAACAGGTCAGACAGGTAAGGTTTATATCGACGCATATAAGCTTGACGGCACATTCCTTTGGAGAATTGACATGGGCTACAATATCCGTGCCGGTCAACATGATACAATGCTTAACGTTGCCGACTTCAATAACGACGGTAAGGCAGAGGTTATGCTCAGAACCGCCGACGGTACAATCGACGGTCAGGGCAATGTTATAGGCGACGCGTCAAGAGGCGAGACCTATGAAAGCAGCTGGGCAGCTCTTAACAGCGGTAAAAACCTACAGGGTCCTCTTTATGTAACTGTATTTGAGGGCGAAACAGGTAAGGCGCTTGACACTATTGACTATTATCCGAATAACCAGTCGGGTTCGCAGTCTGTTTCTCTTACATTCGGCGATGACTTCGGTAACCGTTCGGAAAGATATAATGCTACAATAGCTTATCTTGACGGACAGACACCGTCTGTTGTATTCGCGAGAGGTTATTACTACGGTAAAAATATCTCCACTCCTAACGGACGTACCGCGGCTGCCGCTTACAGCTTTAAGAACAACAAGCTGACAATGGATTGGTCATTTGATACATCTGAGTCGAAGAATAACGAATATATCGGTCAAGGTCATCACCAGATCGAGGCGGGCGACGTTGACGGCGACGGCAAGGACGAAATCTTCTACGGTGCTTTAACTTGGGACGATGACGGTTCTGTTTTGTGGTGCACCTTCCAGGAGCACGGCGACGCTATGCACCTTGGCGACTTTGACCCGACTAAGGAAGGCCTTGAGTTCATGAAGGCTCACGAGGACTACACAGCGGGAGCTGAGATCTTCTCATACACAAGCGCACAGCTTTCACCGTTTATCACATCGGATACAATTATAAAGAATTCGGCTGCGGCATCATCGATGAGCGAAACCGAGCATGCTTGGGGTATTACTCTTCAGAACGCGGAAACAGGCGAATACTATCAGATTCATAACGGCGTTAAGGATACAGGCCGTGCTATGATAGCGAATATCGGTTACGGTGATTCCTGGTATGTAATGTGGGGCGCAGGCTCATCGGGTTATTGGGATAGCGACGGTAACGAGCTTTCCGATTTGGGTGCGTCTATGAACGGCAGAATCTACTGGACGGGCGACCTTCAGGATGAGCTTCAGGACCACAACGGCGAAGGTCAGGAAATCACTATCACAAAGTGGAACGACACAACAAAGACATTTGAAACAATATTCGAGGGCGAGGGCTCGCACTCAATCAACAGCACAAAGGGTAACCCGAACCTACAGGCAGACCTTCTCGGCGACTGGAGAGAGGAAATCGTTTCCTATACTATCATAGGCACAAACGAGCAGACAGAAACCATGACCATCAAGGGTGACTGGGATCTTGATGTAGAGGTTGAAATGGATAAGACGACATATCAGTATGCGCTCAGAATCTATGAGACCCCGTATCCGACGGATTATAACTTCTATACGCTCGCTCACGACGATATTTACAGGAACTCGTCAGCGGCGGATACAAACTGCTACAACCAGCCGCCTCACATCAGCTGGTACATGAACGATGCTATAGAGAATTCAGAGTACACAACTCAGCCGGATGCTAACATTAAGCTTGTTTCAAACAACTATAAGGCTAAGGACTTCAACGAGGCAGATCTTCCTGAGGGCGGCACATCCTCAAGCGCGGCAGGCACAATCACCTTGCAGATAGGCAGCAACATTCTTACAGCTGACGGCGTTGACACAACTCTTGACGTACCCGCTCAGATTATCGACGACAGAACAATGGTTCCGCTCCGCGCGATATTCGAGGCACTCGGCGCAAGCGTTGAATGGGACGGCGATACTCAGACTGTTACATCCGTAAAGGGTGACATAACAGTTAAGCTTACCATAGGCGAGAACGCTATCTATAAGAACGGCGTTGCCACAGAGCTTGACGTTGCCGGTCAGATTGTTGACGACAGAACACTTGTTCCCGTACGTGCGATAGCTGAAAGCTTTGATTCAGATGTTGCTTGGGACGCTGATACTCAGACCGTAACAATCACAGCTAAATAATTTAAAGCAAATTTAAAGAGGACGCTTCGGCGTCCTCTTTTTGCAAGCAAAGCCCTTTAGGTTTTGCGCGCATTGTTATAGGAAACGGACGCTTTATCGACCCTAAAAGCCGCATACAAAAAGGAACCGCTAAAATTGCGGTTCCTCTTTGCTTTGGCGGCAGCCGAGTGCCGTTTTTGCTTAGCAGCAATCATCGCGGCCGCGCTCGCACGGGTCGCAGCACGGCGGCTCGCAGCAGCAATTATTGCTGCTGCCGCCGAAAATGTTGCCGTCGCAGCACAGCAGCACAAGAGCCACAATTATAATTATCCAAATCCATTGGTCGCCTCCGCCGCCGTTGCATCCTCCGAACAGTCCCATAATACTCACATAACCTTTCCGCCCGCAATATTATAAGTACTCCCGCGCCTTACCGCGGGCAGGCAAGGCGAAAGAATTTTACATATGCGTTGCCGCCGCGAAAATGGCGAAACACAAATCGGATTATTCAGCGTAATGACGCTAAAAAACCTCCCTTTAGCATATATTATGCCGCAGGGAGGTTAAAGGTTACGCAACAGATGACTCCGTAAAAATGTAATTTCCGAAATCATCGCGGGTGACATATAGAATTATTTTAGGCTGTGAAAGTCTTTTTATGACTGTTACCCAGCCTTTGTCGGTCGCCTCTATGGGAGTGTAAAGGGCGTTGGGATAATGCGTTTCGACATAATGCGATATTCTTTCATGCTGTTCCTTGAAACGTATTTTGTTGAACGGTCCCTTGCCGGCGACCGCGCCGTAAACTCCCGCCGCCGCGGCACCTATCAAAAATAAGGTTCTCTTTTTCATTTTAATTCCTCCGTTCCGCCGTCCTGCGGCGGTATAAATTGTAACGCGGAAAAGCAAGATTTGACTCACGCGCCGCTTTTTCGCGTTATTATTCGCCTCTGTGGTATTCATTGTACACATCGCGTTTCGGCAGATTTCTGTCCGCCGCCGCCTTTTTTACCGCGTCCTTGGAGCTTAGACCCTCGGCGATGTATTTTTCAACGTGTTCTCTTATCGAAATACCGTCCCACTCGTTTTCCGCGGGAATATCCGCCTCAGCCGCTCCTTCCACGATGATTACGTACTCGCCGCGCGGATTGTTTTCCTCATAAAATGCCGCCGCCTCGTCAAGCGTACAGCGTTTTACCTCCTCGTGCAGCTTTGTAAGCTCGCGTACAAGAGCGATTTTCCTGTCGCCGCCGAATGCCTTTTGCATATCGGAAACAGTATTTTTCAGCTTATGCGGCGCCTCGTAGAAAATCAGCGTGTGAGTGTCGTTTTTCACGGCGTCAAGATGCTCCTTGCGGTGGCGCTTATTGACGGAAAGGAAGCCCTCAAACGCGAAGCGTTTTGTGGGTAAGCCGGAAAGGATAAGCGCGTTTATGCCGGCAACGGGTCCCGGAACGGACGTCACTTCAATTTCATTTTCGATGCAGAGTCTTACCAAATCCTCGCCCGGGTCTGAAATCGCGGGAGTGCCCGCGTCCGATACAAGCGCGACATTTTTGCCGTTTTGCAAAAGGGATATGATATATCCGCCCTTTTCGTGCTTGTTATGCTCGTGATAGCTTGTAAGCGGCTTTGATATTTCAAAGTGGTTTAAAAGCTGCAATGTTCTGCGCGTGTCCTCGGCGGCGATTAAATCGACCGCGCCGAGTACCTCAAGGCACCTTGATGACACGTCGCCCAAATTGCCGATGGGAGTGGCGCATAAATATAATTTTCCGCTCATATGTTATCCTCCGAATGTGTAGGTTTTTGTCTGCCGTAAATTCTGTCGATTTCCTCGGAATATGTACCGTCCGCGTTGTAAACGTACAGGGGCGGCATCAGCTTAAGCTCCTCGCCGCCGTCCTTCATACCCTCCACAAGCACGAGATTGGGTGCCTTTTCGTATGAGGAATGCACAAACCGCAGACGCTTCGGCTCTATCCTGTATTTGCGCATCGCGCATATGATGTCCGCCAGCCTTGACGGGCGGTGTACCATAAAAAATCTGCCCTTTGAGATTAAAAGTCCGGAGCTGACGCGCAAAACGTCATCAAGACTGCACATTATTTCGTGCCGCGATATTGACTTTGTGTCGGAGCTGTTTTTTAAGCCGCCGCCGTGCTTCATATACGGCGGATTGCAGGTGATTTTGTCAAAACGTCCCTTGCCGTAAATTTGCTCGGCGCGTTTCAGGTCGCCGCATTCTATGCTTACGCGTCCCGTCAGATTGTTATACTCCACGCTCCGCCTTGCCATTTCGGCAATATCCTCTTGTATTTCAAGTCCGAAAATCCTTTCCGTGCCTGTCTTTGCCGAAAGCAAAATCGGCACAATGCCGGTACCGGTGCATAAATCGAGAGTAGCCGCGCTTTTCGCGTCCTTGGCGAAGTCAGACAATAAAACGGCGTCAATACCGAATTTGAAGCCGTTTTGTTTCTGAATGATAAAAAGACCGTTCTGCAAATCGTCCAAACATTCGTTGCTTTTAATCATTATTCCTCGTTTGCGATATTGTCCACAACGGCAAAGCTGATTTCGCCCATAGCCGCGGTTTGTCCCGCGACGGTTGCCTTTACGTTCGCTTTTCCCATACCGTGGCGGTAGGTGATAAGGTCGGCGTGCAGCTCAAGAGTATCGCCGGGCACCACCTGACGGCGGAATTTGAAGTTGTTTATACCGGTGAACACACCGAGCTTTCCTTTGTTTTCCGGCATTGAAAGCAGCATAACCGCGCCCACCTGCGCGAGCGCCTCGGTGATAAGCACGCCCGGCATAATCGGATTGCCCGGGAAATGTCCAGTGAATTGAGGCTCGTTTGCCGTTACGTTTTTAATGCCCGTTATGCTTTTGCCCTCTTCAAATTCGACGATTTTGTCAACAAGCAAAAACGGATAACGGTGCGGCAGAATTTTTTGAATTTCCGCGTTTGTCAGTGCTACAGGTTCTTTCTTCATAATTACAATTCCTTTCTTTAATCGCGTATATACGCTTTTTTATGAAATATATGAGTCGGGTCCGATACGGTGTCGATGCCCTCAAGCGCGATACCCGCGCCCTTTGCCACGCAGTCTATTATGTCTGGAGCGAGCAGCGCTTTTACGCCCGCCGCCTCGGATATGCGCTTGTCAAGACCGTAGATAAGCGAGCCGCCGCCGGTCATTATAATACCGTCCTGTATTATATCGCCGTGCAGCTCCGGAGGAGTTTCCTCCAAAACCTCCTTGACTCTTTCGGTCATGTTATAAACAAAATCGTCAAAGGCGGGGTATAAATCGTTTGAGGAAATAATGGCGGACTTGGGCAGCCCTGAAAGCACGCTTATGCCCTTTGCCTCGCATAAAAGCTCCTTTGAGCGTGGTATAACGCCGCCTATTTCTCTTTTTATCCGCTCCGCCGTGCGCGGACCTATCACCATACCCATTTCCTTACGCATATAGCGGATAATCGCCTCGTTAAACTCGTCGCCCGCGATTTTAAGCGAGCGGCTTACCACTATTCCGCCCAGCGAAAGCACCGCTATATCGGTCGTGCCGCCGCCTATATCCACAATCATTGTGCCGCGCGGACGCGAAATATCAAAGCCCGCGCCCAATGCGGCGGCTACAGGCTCCTCGATTATATAAATATCCTTCGCGCCGACATCGCGCGCCGCCTCTATAACCGCTCTTTGCTCAACGTCCGTTATGCCGCTCGGCACGCACATCATAATGCGCGGGTGACCGACCGTATGTGAAAATATTTTTCGGAAAAAATGCTTTATCATTTCCCGAGTAAGAGTGAGATTTGAAATAACGCCGTCTATAAGCGGACGCACCGCCTGAATATGCGGCGGGGTTCTGCCAAGCATCGCGAGAGCGGCGTTTCCGACCGCGCACACCTCGTTGGTTTTGGTATTGACCGCGATAACCGTAGGCTCGCGCAGAACGATACCCTTATTCTTTATATAGACAAGTATCGTGGCGGTACCCAAATCTATACTTATATCGTTATTGAACATATTTTTGCTCCTAATTAAAAACGCTTTATGCCGCGCGTTTCGATAAAATACCGCGCGTAAATTATATTATACATATATTATAAC
>JAJQAT010000235.1 GCA_021203665.1 Bacillota bacterium | reverse complement strand
CAAATCGCCCGAAATCGTGTAAACTAACGTGTGTAAAATAAAAAAGCTTTACAGGTGATGCAAAGTGGCAAAGGATTTGAGTATCGCTATTCTGCTTGACGTTTACGGACAGCTTCTTACGGAAAAACAGCGTTTCGCGGTTGATATGTATTACAATGAGGATTTGTCCCTTGCGGAAATAGCCGATGAGATAGATATAAGCCGTCAAGGAGTGAGAGATTCCATAAAGCAGGGCGAAAAGCATTTGCTTGAATATGAGGAAAAGCTCGGAACAGTCAGGCGCTTTCAGCGGGTAAGCGCGCAGCTTGACAGGCTTGACGCGCTGCTTGATATTCTTGATTTTGAGGGCAAGGAACAGATTGCGGAAATATCAAGAGAAATAGCAAAGGAAATTTAACTTGATTTGCGGAAAGGAGCCGAATATTGTGGCATTTGAAAGCTTAGGAGATAAGCTGCAAGGCGTTTTCAAAAAGCTGCGCGGCAAAGGCAAGCTTAACGAAAAAGACATCAAAGACGCTATGCGCGAAATAAAGCTGGCTCTTTTGGAGGCGGACGTAAACTTCAAGGTAGTAAAAGAGTTTGTAAACGTTGTATCCGAAAAAGCTCTCGGACAGGAAATAATGGAGTCCCTGACGCCGGCGCAGCAGCTTGTTAAAATAGTAAATGAAGAGCTTACTCAAATGATAGGCGGAGAGGTTGCGCGGCTTGAATTTGCGTCAAAGCCTCCGACGGTGATAATGATGTGCGGCTTGCAGGGCGCGGGTAAAACCACCGCGACCGGCAAACTGGCTTTAAACCTCACAAAGCAAATGAAAAAGCGTCCGCTTATGGTCGCGTGCGACGTGTACCGTCCGGCGGCGATAAAGCAGCTGGAGGTCTTGGGAGCGCAGATACAGGTTCCGGTATTTTCAATGGGCGCGGACGTAAATCCCGTAACAATCGCAAAAGAGGCGGTAGCGCACGCGGTTAAGCACGGAAACGATCCGGTTATACTCGATACAGCCGGACGGCTGCATATAGACGAGCAGCTTATGGACGAGCTTGCGAACATCAAAGCGGAGGTAAATCCGACGGAAATACTTCTTGTGGTTGACGCTATGACGGGTCAGGATGCTGTAAATGTGGCGAAGTCGTTTAATGAACAGCTTGATATAACGGGCGTTATACTGTCAAAGCTGGACGGCGATACGCGCGGCGGTGCGGCGCTTTCGGTCAAGAGCGTAACGGGTAAGCCGATAAAATACGCGTCGGTCGGAGAAAAGCTTTCCGACCTGGAACAGTTCTATCCGGACAGAATGGCATCGCGAATACTCGGTATGGGCGATGTGCTTACTCTGATTGATAAAGCGCAGGAAACAATCGATGAGAAAAAGGCGCAGGAGCTTGAGGAAAAAATCCGCGCTCAGCGGTTTGACCTTGACGATTTTCTCGAACAGTTCCGCCAAATAAAGAAAATGGGTTCGTTTTCACAGATACTCGGTATGCTGCCCGGTGTGGATAAGAAAATGCTTGAAAGCGTCGATACGGAGGAAAACGCCAAAAGAATGGTTCATATCGAGGCGATTATCCAGTCTATGACGGCGGAGGAACGCAGAAAGCCCGGCATAATCGGCGCGAGCCGAAAGGTGAGAATAGCGAAGGGCAGCGGCACGAGGGTGCAGGATGTCAATCAGCTTTTGAAGCAATTTGAGCAGATGCAGAAAATGATGAAGCAGCTTTCCGGCGGACGCCAAAACAAGATGCTTAAGCGCCTCAGAAAGCGCAGATAAAATTAAATTATGTTAATAATGTATATATATATTTTATACTTTATGATAAATTGAGTAAAGATGAAGCTTTATGGGAGGTGAAACGTAATGGCAGTAAAAATCAGACTAAGAAGAATGGGTGCAAAGAAAGCTCCTTTTTATAGAGTTGTAGTTGCAGATTCAAGATACCCAAGAAACGGTAGATTTATTGAGGAAGTCGGCACATACAATCCTCTTACCGACCCTGCTACGGTAAACATTGACGCAGAGGCTGTAAAGAAGTGGATTTCAAACGGTGCTCAACCGACAGATACTGTTAAGGCTCTTCTTAAGAAGTCTAACATTATCTAATGATGGAGGGTAGACTAATGAAAGAAGTATTGGAGATAATAGCCAAATCACTTGTTGATTATCCCGAACAGGTTGACGTTAAAGAAATTATAAACGATGACCAAACGGTAACGCTTGAACTCAGGGTTGCCGAAAGCGATATGGGCAAGGTGATAGGCAAACAGGGAAGAATAGCGAAGGCTATAAGAACTGTTGTCAAAGCCGCCGCAAGCAGAGAAAATAAAAAGGTTGCGGTTGACATCTTACAATAGGATAGGAGGGCTTGCGTATGTAAGCCCTTTTTACGTTGCAATGCGCACGATTTTAAGCCGGCAAACCCGGCGGAACGGAGATTGTTATGGACTTGCTTGAAGTTGGAAAAATAGTAAATACGCACGGACTTCGGGGTGATGTCAAGGTAGTGACATGGACCGATTATCCGGAGGATTTTGAAGATATAGAATATGTTTATATTAAGAAAAAGTCGGATTACGAAAGATTGGACATATCGAATATTAAATACCAAAAGGGTAATCTGATAGTCAAATTTGCGCAGATAAAGGACATAAACGAGGCTGAAAGATATAAAAACAGCGTGCTTTACGCGGAGCGCGATATGCTTGGCGAGCTGCCCGAGGGAGTGCATTATATTGCGGACCTTATCGGACTGGACGTGGTGACGGAGGACGGAGAAAAAATAGGCGTTATAGCCGACGTGTTCAACACCGGCAGCAGCGATATATACGACGTAAAGCGCGAGGGAAAGAAGAATATGCTTTTGCCCGTTATTGACGATGTTGTGCTTAATATCGACATCGAGGCAAAAAAGGTAACCGTGCATATATTGGACGGTTTGGAGGATTTGTAATGAGATTCGACGTGCTCACATTGTTCCCGCAGATGTTTGAGGCGGTACTGGGCGACAGCATAATAGGCAGAGCGCGCGAGAATAAAATTCTTGAAATGAATTTTATAGATATACGCGATTTTTCGACAAATAAGCACCGCAAGACGGACGATTACCCTTACAGCGGAGGCGGCGGTATGATAATGAACGCGCAGCCCGTGTATGACGCGTATATGTCGGTCGCGGGCGGACTCGATTATAAGCCGCTGACGATTTATATGTCGCCGCAGGGCAGGGTTTTCAATCAAGGCATGGCGTTGGATTTGTCAAAAGAGGAGCATATTATATTGCTTTGCGGTCACTATGAGGGGATAGACCAAAGGGTAATAGATGAAATAGTCGATATGGAGCTTTCAATCGGCGATTTTGTTCTTACCGGCGGTGAAATACCCGCTATGACCGTCATAGACGCGGTGTCGCGGCTGATTCCCGGGGTGCTTGCGTCAAATGCGTCGTATGAGAACGAGTCGCATTTCGGCGGACTTCTCGAATATCCGCAGTATACGCGTCCCGCCGAATGGCACGGAGTGCCTATACCCGATGTGCTGCTTTCCGGACATCACGCCAATATCGAAAAGTGGAAAAGGGAACAGTCACTTATTGTCACATTAAAAAAACGCCCCGATATGCTCGAAAAAGCAGAGCTTACAAAGGACGATATTGAATTTTTGAAGAAATATAAGCTTTAACATTGACCTTTCTTTGTTTCTTTGATATAATAAAACAAAGAAAGCTTTTCGGTTATTATTTAAACCGAAAAGACGGAGGTGTTATTATGCAGGTGAAAAGAGTAGCCGTATCACAAAAAAGACAAATTACTATTCCGATTGAGTTTTATAATAATGTAGGCATCGGAAGCGAAGTGGAATGTTTCGTCCAAAACAATTCAATTATTCTTAAACCGGTCAGAGAAAATACCGGAGCGTTTGACGAGGAAATTTTGGCTGATTTGATTGCTGAGGGGTATACGGGAGGGGAGCTGCTGCGGCAGTTCAAAATCGCAAGAAACGAAATTCGTCCCGCTGTAAAAAGACTGCTGGAGGATGCCGATAAAGCCGCGCAAAACCCCGATAATTGTTATAGCTATGATGATATTTTCGGCGCGGAGGATTAAGCATGATTAAATTGGTAATTTTACCTCCGGCGGGAAAATTTTTGAAAAAGCTAAAAGACAAAAAATTGAAAAGGCTGTATCAAAATAAAATTGACGACCTGCTCACAGACCCATATATCGGAGAGGCAAAGACAGGTGATTTGTCGGGTATTTACGGTATTGACATATACTACAATAAAACCAATTACGAGCTTGCATATTCCGTCAAGGAAGCTCCCGAAGAAACACTAATCATAATTCATGCCGGTACCCGAGAAAATTTTTATAATGAATTAAAAAGATATATGAAAAGATAGTATGTAGTGTACTGCGAATTTCAATATCACACAAAACGGACTTTCGCACGGTGAAAGTCCGTTTTACGTTGCGGCAGTCACTCCTTCAGCTCGTCAAAAAGGCGTTCAAGGCATTTCTTTTCGATTCGGCTGACATAGCTGCGGCTTATGCCGAGGATGCTCGCTATTTCCTTTTGAGTTTTCTTTTTCTGATTTCCCAATCCGTAGCGCCAGCAAAGGATGTTAATCTCGTTTGGACTTAATACCCTTTTCATAGCGCAATACAGCTTTTGAGCCTCAAGCTTGCCGGAAATGATTTCGGACACATCCGCCGAATCGGATGTGAGTATATCGGAAAAGGTCATATTGTTTCCCTCGCGGTCGGTGCCGATGCTCTCGTCGATGGATACCTCGTTTTGCAGCTTTTTTGATGAGCGCATAAACATAAGCACCTCATTTTCAATACATCTTGAAATATAGGCGGAAAGCTTTGAATTTTTTTGAGGATTAAACGTGTTAATACCCTTTATAAGTCCGATTGTGCCGATAGAAATTAAATCCTCAAGATTTTTTTCGTCCGCGTACTTTTTCGCGATATGCGCCACAAGCCTTAAATTATGCTCTATGAGTATATTTTTCGCGTCCTCGCTGCCGCTCGCGAGCTGCTTCAGGTATTCAGCCTCCTCCTCGGCGGTAAGCGGCTTCGGAAAGGCGGCGCTGCCGGAAACATACCCCGCCAGTATAAGCACCGTTTGTATCCATTCAAAAAATATACCGTTCAAAAACATAACTATTTCAACAGCCTTTCTGCCCGCGAATTAAAAAATCACCGTCTTATCTGCGGGCGGATAAAACATGGCATACGGCGCAAGCGTTACGCGCCAATATCCCTTTACATATAATATGCGCCGATACATAGGTGAATTGCAAGACCCACTGTCCTTATTTGGTTATATAAATGGCAAAAAATGGGCAAAATATATTAAAACGGCGCATTTTGTCTTTTTATTGTAACAGAAACATAACACGCTTAATATTGAATTGAAATGCAGAACAATATATAATAGTAGATGTATAGGTACGAAATGTTTTAAATCGGAGGGTAGAATATATGCTATGTAAAGTATGTGGCGCGCAAATTCCGGATGATGCGGCGGAATGTGAATTTTGCGGCGCGAAAATAACTGATGAAAATAATGATTTTTCGGATGATGTAAACGGTGAAACAAAGGTTATAGATTCCGCGGAAATCGAGAGCAGGCTCGAAAATGAGGAGCCGGAAATTACGGATGAAATATTCGACAACAACGAAAGACGCCGCCGTAAGCAGATGCAAAAAATGATGGAGGATAAAAAGCAGCAGCTTTCGGAAATAGAGAAGCGCCGCAATGAAAAGCGTCAAAAGCAAAAGCGCAACCGCATTATGCTGATAGCGGCGATTTGCGCGCTTGCCGTAGCCGCGGCGGGAGTGGGCGTTTATTATATCATGCAAAACGTAAACCCGAAGGGACTTGTGGACGAAACTCCGGCGCCGGGAATGGTGACCGAAGCACCCGCGGAGTCTACGGAGGAGCCGACAGAGGCTCCGTCCGACGAGCTTTCAATGACAACCGAGACAGCGGATGATGAAAGCGCGTCTTCAAATACCTCGGAAACGAGTACAAAATCATGGACGTCCACAGGCAATACCGGCTCTGGAAGCTCATCGTCAAGCGGAAGCGGCTCGTCTTCAAGCAGCGGCTCATCCAAGACGTCATCATCGAGCGGAAGCAGCAGCGGCTCATCCTCGGCGTCAAGCGGCTCAAGCTCGTCTTCATCGCAGAGCGCAAGCTCTGCGTCAAGCGTGAATGTGCCGGCGGCGCAGGCGGCTGACAGCGGAAAAACAACCGACATGATTACATCCGAGCTTGCAACCGGCAGCGAGGTTATAACAAATCCGGATACAGGTAAGCTGCTGATGACATTTATAATCGGCGGTACCAGGTATTACGCAAACGTGTCCGAGGGCAGCACCACCGACCAGGTGCAGAATAAGTACTACACTATAACGGCGGAGCCGACGGATGAAACCTATAACGGCAACACCATATATGAGATAACCACGTTCACAAATTATGACGGCGGGGATTATGTTTTGCCGGAATCGGGTATAAGGCTGCTTACGGACAGCGATATAAGCGGTATGTCAAAATATGACCTTGCGCTTGCTCGTAATGAGATTTACGCCCGCCACGGCAGAAAATTCCAGACGGCGGAATACAGCGAGTATTTCTCAAGCAAGTCGTGGTATTCGCTTAACCCGAATTATAATTACAGCGATGACGACAGCAATTTGAACGACATAGAAATCAAAAATGTCCAATTCCTTTTAAAGGCTGAAAGAAAATAGCATGAAAACCGAGCGCGGAGCAAATTCCGCGCTCGATTTTTGTGTATATAGGCCACGGTTTTTGAATGAGTAAACAAATTATGAACACAGCCAATTATGTACTATTTT
>JAJQAT010000180.1 GCA_021203665.1 Bacillota bacterium | reverse complement strand
AATCATTTTTGACGACATGCGCGTCAAAAATGGCTTAAAACCTAAAGTTTCGACGAAGGAGGAACTTTTGGTTTTTTCTTTGAAAATAGTTGAAAAAACCGTTTTGCAAAAACGGTTTTTTCGCTGTCGACAGGTATATCTTTTGATATACTTGTCGACAGCCTGAGACTGTCAATATTTCATTGACAGCCTTTTAAGATATTCAAATTTAATTACGGCTGTTTGCCGATATAAGCAAGAATACCGCCGTCAACGTAAAGAACGTGACCGTTTACAGCGTTTGACGCGTCCGAAGCAAGGAATACGGCAGGTCCTGTCAATTCCTCAGCCTGAAGCCATCTGCCTGCCGGTGTTCTGCCGCAGATGAACTGGTCGAACGGATGTCTTGAACCGTCAGCCTGCTTTTCTCTCAGCGGAGCGGTTTGCGGTGTTGCTATGTAGCCGGGGCCTATACCGTTGCACTGGATATTATCCGCGCCGTACTCCGAGCAGATGTTTCTTGTAAGCATCTTAAGTCCGCCCTTTGCGGCAGCGTATGCCGAAACCGTTTCACGTCCAAGCTCTGACATCATCGAGCAGATGTTTATAATCTTGCCGTGACCCTTTTTAATCATTGACGGAATAACAGCCTTTGAAACGATGAACGGAGCGTTAAGGTCAACGTCTATAACAGCTCTGAACTCGTCAGCCGTCATATCGCACATCGGGATTCTCTTGATGATACCGGCATTGTTTACAAGAATATCGATAACGCCTACCTCGGCTTCAATCTTCTTAACCATGTCCTGTACCATTTCCTCGTTTGTTACGTCGCAAACGTAACCCTTTGCTTCGATACCGTCAGCCTCATATGAAGCAAGACCCTTATCGACAAATTCCTGCTTAATGTCGCAGAATACAATCTTTGCGCCGCACTTAGCGTATGCCGAAGCGATAGCGTAGCCGATACCGTAGGACGCGCCTGTTACAAGCGCAACCTTGCCCTCAAGGCTGAAGTTTAAGTAATCACTCATTTAAAATTCTCCTCCTATTGTTTTTTTATTTTAATATTAAATATTAACTACTGTAACGGGTCGGGACGATAGATGAGGTGCGAGAAATTGCCCTCTATATCCTTGTACCAATATGTTTTAAGACCCTTTGCGTTTTCGGATACGTCATGTACCTCCTCAACTCTGCTGTCAGCCTTAAGCTTCGCGACTATCTCGTCAAACGCCTTGGGCGAAACGGAAAACGCGAGATGTCTTATACCCGCCTGCTTTTCAACGTCCGCGGCCTTGTCCTCAGTCGCCATAACAAATTCAATCATACTGCCGTCGGCGAACTGCAAAAAATATGTACCCTTGCCGTTGTCGTAAACAACTCTGCCGCCGTACATTTCCATATACCAGTCCTTAAGCGCCGCCGTGTCCTTTGACACAACGCCTATGTGTTCAATACCCTGTACCATTTCAATCACTTCCTATAATTAAAATCTATTGTTATTATAGCACATTTTTCATACAATTTCAACCGGTTTATTAAATAAATATCACAAAATTTCCGTATTTCCGCACATCATGGAATTTCGATGCACATTCATAAATCCCGCCTTAAAATCGTGGCAGTATTTTTCCATCGCGTCAATGACGCTCTGCGGTTTAAGATTATACGTGTTTCCCACGGAAATACACATTTTGAGGATAAGTATTTCGCCCTGCTCCGACAGCTTTTCTATCCAATATATATAAGGACGTATATCGGATTCCTTTACGCCGCTTTTGGATTTTTTCATAACGATAAGCTCCTTATTCTTTAAAAGCTCATCAATATCGGCGCCGCCCTCATATTCCAGCTCAACGGTATAAACCGCCCTGTCAAGCTTTGTCAAGTCGATTTCCTTGCCATTGGCTTTCTTTGCGGCGATAATTTTATATCCAGGCGGAAACGCGCCGTTTATCGTTTCTACTATTTCCTCTTCGCCGTATTCGCCGTCAAAGCCGACCTTCATATATTCGCAGTCCGAGGTTACTCCCACGGATAGCGGCTGAGCGACAGTCATAATCGGGTGCGGATTAAATCCCTGCGAAAACATAAAATTCATACCCGTTCTGCGTATTGTGCGGTGAAACAGACGAACAAAATCCAGATGAGAAATGTATTTTACTCTGTCGTCCCTTGAATATTTCAATATATAATTACTCATAGCACACTCCCGTACCAAAAGACTTAGCTCCGCAGCCGGCGCACCGGAGGCGGCAATGCGGCGTTGTAGCCGCTTTTTTAGCCTTTTCATTTTCGCGCATAAGGAAGCTCTTTGTTACCCCTATGTCTATATGATCCCACGGAAGAACCTCTTCGTAGCTCCTCTCGCG
The DNA here is from genome assembly GCA_021203665.1 of Bacillota bacterium. Taxonomy (GTDB): domain Bacteria; phylum Bacillota; class Clostridia; order UBA1381; family UBA1381; genus Hominilimicola. The sequence continues at coordinate 4,650 of JAJQAT010000180.1, read as the reverse complement.
CGCCGTGTAAAAATCGGGATCAATGCCCGATTCGTCAAACGCGCTCATCCACGCGTCAAAATTGAAATGCTCGCCCCAGCCGTCAAATTTACAGCCCTTTTGGACAGCCCTTATTATAACATTGCAAAGCCGTCTGTCGCCGCGTGCGAACACTCCCTCAAGATAGCTTGTCTTGTTGTCGTGCCAGTTATAGCGTATTCTTTTTGATTTTATCGCCGATTTTAACTCGTTTTGTTTTTCTATGAGCATATCGCGCGTATCCTGCTTTGCCCATTGGAAAGCCGTAAACGGCTTTGGAACAAAGCTCGATGTGCTGACGGTTATATTTATATTCTTGGCTCTTTCCTCTTTCGGAATACCGAAATAAACATCAAGCACCTTTTGCGCCAAATCCGCAATGCCGCGCACATCCTCCATTGTTTCCGTCGGCAGTCCAATCATAAAGTACAGCTTGACGCTCGTCCAACCGCCGCGGAACAGCAGATTTGTGGATTTTATTATATCCTCCTCGTTGATGTTTTTATTTATAACATCGCGCAGTCTTTGTGTGCCCGCCTCAGGCGCAAAGGTGATACCTGTTTTTCGCACCTTTTGTACCTTTTCCATAAGCTCAAGCGAAAAATTATCTATTCTCAGCGACGGCAGCGACAGTCCTATTTTCTTTTTCTCCGTCATTTCAAGCAGTCCGTCGGTTAAATCCGGTAAGCCGCTGAAATCACTTGTGGAAAGCGACGACAGCGATATTTCGTCATAGCCGCTGCATGACAGCAGATTATCCGCTATGCCCAAAAGGGTATCGGGCTTTCTTTCCCGCAGCGGTCTGTATATATATCCCGCCTGACAAAAGCGGCAGCCCCTAAGACAGCCGCGCATTATTTCAAGCATTACTCTGTCGTGCACGACCTCGCCGAACGGCACTATAATTGTTTCGGGCGCGTATGTCGCATTGAAATCTTTCATTATGCGCTTTCTCACCGTCGGCTTTGCGTGAGGATTGTTCGGCGTAACGCTCTTTATTGTATTGTCCTCGTTATATTCCACATCGTAAAAGGACGGCACATACACGCCCTCTATTTCGGCTATAGCCTCAAGATAATCGCGCTTGCTTTTCTTGCCGCTCTTTTTCCATTTTACGTACTCGTCCACGACCTCGTGAATTACATCCTCGCCCTCGCCCATCATAAAGAAGTCGAATATATCCGCGACAGGCTCGGCGTTGTACGCGCACGGACCGCCTCCGCATATTATGGGACAGCTCTCGTCCCTGTCCTTTGCAAGCACAGGAATATCGGCAAGCATAAGCATATTTACCACGTTGGAATAGCACAGCTCGTACTGGAGCGTAAAGCCCATCATATCAAAATGAGTGACCTCGTCGCCCGTTTCAAGGGCGAAAAGCCTCATTCCGTGCTTTTTCATTTCCTCCTCCATATCCGTCCACGGCGCAAACACGCGCTCGCAGTACGTGTCGGAACGGTCGTTCAATGTGTGGTAGAGTATTTTAAGTCCCAAATGCGACATCGCTATTTCATAGGTGTCCGCAAAGCAAAACGCAAAGCGCACGTCAACCTCGGCGGGGTTTTTCATAATCGCGTTAAGCTCTCCGCCGGTGTATCGCGTCGGCTTTGTGACAGCCGACAGTATTTTATCCTTAGTTGTTATCATCTTCCGGTTCCTTTTCGCCCGACGGCTCCTTTTTATTTGCTTTTTTCTCGCTCCTGCCCGCGATAAATCCGTTTACCTTATCTATTATTCCGGGGACAAGGTCAACGATTTTATCAAGCGGAGATGTTTCGCCGCCCATTGATATAAGGCGCACATTCCCGTTATTGATTACCAAAAATGCCTCCGCCTTTACGGACGCGCCGCCGCCCATGCCGCCGCCGAAGCGCGTATCGGCAGTGTTCTTTCCCTCAAACTCGCTTCCGCCGCCGCCGAAGCCGAAAGAAACCTTGGATATGGGAACAATTATCGTTCCGTCACCCGCCGTTATCGGCTCGCCGACAACAGAATTTGCGTCAATCATTCCCTTGAAATTACCCGAAACCTCGGAAAGCATTTCAGCTACTTTATTGTCAGACATCTTCTTTTATCCTCCTGTTTATTTTTAGTATTTTAAGCAGCAGCAAAGCCGCCATTACTCCTATTTTTAAAATATACAGACACCTTGTTCTTATTTTGCAGTACACTCCCGCCGCAAAAACCGCGTTGTCAAAGTCAGGCTCAAGCGATACATTCCATTTGTCAAGCCGCATATTGTTATCCGCCCACGAAACGGTATTATACACAAACGCGTTCGCCGCGCCTGTTGCCATTCCCGTATACATCGGGTCGCCCGTGCCGAATTTCGAGGATATGTTAAGCTCCTTAATTCTCACTCCGCGGCTTATCAAATATTTCAATAGTTTTAATATGTCCTGCTTTATCTCGGCGAAAATCGTCTTAAAGGTTTTAATAATTCCGAATATATTATTCCCCTTTTTATCCTGCTTGTCCTTATTATCTTTTTTCTTTTCCTCTTTTTCCTCTATCTTTTCTTCGTCCTTGACTGCCGGAATAACTCTGAATTTCAAAAAAGCGTATTTTATAATCACGCTGTTTTGGTTTTCTCCGTCCCTATAGGAAACATCTATCACGCAGTCCGCGGGAATAAGCAGAAGTATCATTATAACGGCTATCACGATCAGCGTGATATATAAAGCTGTCATATTACTCCTCCGTTCCGCCGCCGTTTCCGTTTATTTCAAGCTGCTCGCCCTGCGGCTCCTCGATTTCAAGCTGTTTAAAATTGATTGGCGGTAAATCCTTGGGCGACTTCAAGCCGAAGCACCGTAGAAAGGTTTCCGTCGTAACATACAGTATCGGTCTGCCGGGCGCGTCCAATCTGCCCGCTTCATCTATAAGTCCGCGCTCATACAGGCGGTTCACGCAGCCGTCGCTGTTCACGCCTCTGATATGCTCAATCTGTCCGCGCGTAATCGGCTGCTTGTAGGCGATTATCGCAAGCGCCTCCATTGCCGCATTCGAAAGCGGCTGTTTTCTCTGCTCTCCTAATATTTCCTGTATGTATGTATAATATTCGGGTCTTGAGCAAATTTGATAACCCTCCATTATATCTATGATATTAAATCCCCTATGCTGCTCGTCATATTCCGCTTTAAGCTCGTCCACGGCGGCATTTACCTCTTCAATGCCCGTGTCAAGCACCGCCGCAAGCTTGGATGCCTTGACGGGTTCGCCCGCCGCGAACAGTATTCCCTCTATCGCGTATTTTATATTATCCATTTATTTTCTCCGTTGTCAGAATAAAATCCCTTGTGTTTTCATCATAATCGGCATACATCTTATTTAGCTTTATCATTTCCAGCACAGCCAAAAAGGTCGCTATCATTTCCGGCTTGCTGTCATCCGGTTTAAACAGTGTTTCAAAGCGCAGACGCCTGTTTTTTTTGAGCGCCTTGCATATTTTTTCAACCATATCGTCAACCGAAACCTTTTCCCTGCCGACAATCTGCGAAAAGGCTCTTTTTTCGGGCTTCGCGTTCCTCAAGCGCCGCTGAAATATACTGTTAAACGCGTCTGTAAGCTCTTTCGGCTCGTGGCTTATATTATACTCGGGCACCGGAAAATTAATCCTTTCCGTTTCTCTGAATACCATATATTTCGTCGTAAATTCGCTCTTTCTGAGCTCCTTTGACGCCTCCTTGAAACGCTGATATTCAATAAGTCTCGCGGCAAGCTCCTCTCTCGGGTCCTCCTCTTCCTCCTCCTCGGCTTTGGGCAGGAGCATTTTGGACTTGATATACAAAAGCTGCGACGCCATCACAAGAAACTCGCTTGTATTGTCAAGGTTGGCTTCCTCTATGCCGTCTATCGCCTCAAGATACTGCTCTGTTATTTCAAAAATGGGTATATCATAAATGCTGACCTTGTTTTTCTGTATAAGCGTCAAAAGCAAGTCCAACGGTCCCTCAAAGGTGTCAAGCTTATATAATATTTTATCCATTATTTCCCCCTACAATATCAATTTTATCGCCGCGTTTAAAAGCTTGATTATGCCCGACATCACCACACTCACGCCGGTGCCGATTATTCCGCTGAACACGCCGGTAAGCGAAAGCACCATTATAAGCAGCATACTGTATCTCTCATATTTGAGCATTGTGTAATACGCTCTGTTAGGCAGAAACATTCCCAAAACCTTTGCGCCGTCAAGCGGGGGAATGGGGATAATATTAAACACCATAAAGCATAGGTTACGCACAGCAAGCATCTGCGCGAAATAGCCTATGGCGTCCTCCGCCTTTGGTTCGATACTCAATTTCGCGCAAACAACAAGTATTACGGCATAAATCAGCATCGCCAAAAACGCCATAACAAGATTTGCCAAGGGTCCCGCCGCCGCCGTGAGCGCCATGCCTTTCTTTGTGTTTTTATAATACCTCGGGTCCACTCTTACGGGCTTTGCCCAACCGAAGCCGGTAAGTATCATAAGCAGCGTTCCCACCAAATCAAGGTGCGCCAGGGGGTTAAGCGTAAGTCTGCCCTCTCTTTTCGGCGTGGGGTCGCCCAGCTTTGACGATACCCAGCCGTGCGCAAATTCGTGTCCCGTGAGCGCGATAAGCGTTATGGGCACATTTATCAATATGC
>JAJQAT010000006.1 GCA_021203665.1 Bacillota bacterium | reverse complement strand
CTAATACTTTGAAAGGGTGATATATATGAAACAAGAGCTTCCCGCTTGTCCCGTTGAAACTACGCTTATGCTGATTTCCGACCGTTGGAAGGTATTGATTATACGCGATTTATTGACGGGTACAAAGCGTTTCGGGGAATTGAAAAAATCCGTGGGAACGATTTCGCAAAAGGTTCTGACCTCAAACCTCCGCAATATGGAGCAGTCCGGCTTGCTTACAAGAAAGGTGTACGCCGAAGTGCCGCCGAGGGTGGAATATACCTTAACCGACACCGGCTACAGCCTGAAGCCTATACTTGACGCTATGGTTGACTGGGGAACGAAATATAAAAAAGCCGAGTCAGCTGATAAAAAATTAGATAAAATATCTTAAACTATCCTATTTTTCCCTACATAAGAATTATGTAAAAATTTGAATAATACGCAATAAAAAAAATCATAATAAGTTCATAGCTAACAAATATTAATTATATAAATTACAGGAGGAATTTATTATGAAAGCCACAGGGATAGTAAGAAGAATAGATGATTTGGGAAGAGTAGTTATTCCGAAGGAAATACGCCGCACTATGCGCATACGCGAGGGGGATCCTTTAGAAATCTATACCGAAAAGGACGGAGAGGTAATATTTAAAAAATACTCGCCCATCGGCGAGCTTGGCGACTTTGCGTCAAATTATGTGGAAACGCTCGCAAAGGCAAGCGGACACGGCGCCTGCATAACCGACCGCGACAACGTAATCGCGGTTTCGGGTCTGCCGAAAAAGGAGCTTATTGAAAAGCCCGTAAGTCCCGAGCTTGAAACGGTTATGAACGAAAAAATCGTCGTGAGCTACAAGGACGGCAAGCCGGTATCGGTCGCGGACGGAGTTGAAAAATACAACGCCGGAGTTGTTGTTCCGATAGTATCGGAGGGAGATACAATAGGCTCTGTTCTTTTCATAATGAAGGATGGCGAAACGGCGTCCGAGGTGGATGAAAAGCTTGCGGAATCGGCTGCCGGATTTCTCGGAAAGCATATGGAGGGCTGAAAAAGCAATTTTACCGCGGAATATACCCCTAATTTTATAAATAAAACAAAGGGTCATGCTCCAAAAACGGAGCATGACCTTTTTTACGCCGATTTTTATATTCTCGCAACTCCCGTGTCGCGCGCGGCTTTGGCAACCGCCTTTGCGACATTTTCAGCCACACGCTTATCGAACGCGTCGGGAATTATATATTCCTCATTAAGCTCATCGTCCTTGATTATACCGGCGATTGCCTCGGACGCGGCTATCTTCATCGCGTCGTTAATATCGCTTGCGCGCACGTCAAGCGCGCCGCGGAATATTCCCGGGAACGCAAGCACGTTATTAATCTGATTCGGGAAATCGCTCCTGCCCGTGCCGATTACCCTTACTCCGGCTTTCTTTGCCTCATCGGGCATAATTTCCGGAACGGGATTCGCCATTGCAAATACAACGGGATCCTTCGCCATTTTTGAAACCATTTCGGACGTTAATATGCCCGGAGCGGAAACGCCTATAAATAAATCGGCGCCTGAAAGAGCCCCGTCGAGCTTTACGTCAAGATTATCGGGATTTGTTATCTCGGCAAGCTTTGCCTGCTCGCTGTTCATCTCGGGATTTCCTCTGTACAATGAGCCGTACTTATCGCACATAATCACATTTTTAAGTCCTCTTGACACAAGAAGTCTTGTTATGGCCATACCAGCCGAGCCGGCGCCGTTTACAACTGCTTTTATTTCCGTTATATCCTTGCCGACAACCTTGAGCGCGTTAAGCACAGACGCAAGCACCACAACCGCCGTTCCGTGCTGGTCGTCGTGAAATACGGGAATGTCGCATTCCTCCTTAAGACGTCTTTCGATTTCTATACATCTCGGAGCGGATATATCCTCAAGGTTTATTCCTCCGAACGAGCCCGCTATAAGCTTTACGCAGTTTACAATTTCATCCACATCCTTAGAGCGCACGCAAAGCGGAAACGCATCAACATCGGCAAAGGTCTTGAAAAGAGCGCATTTCCCCTCCATTACGGGCATACCCGCCTCCGGTCCTATATCGCCCAGTCCGAGAACCGCCGTTCCGTCAGTTATAACGGCGACAAGATTCGAGCGTCTTGTATATTTATATGACAAATCAACGTCCTTTGATATTTCAACGCACGGCTCGGCAACTCCGGGAGTGTACGCCACGGAAAGCTCTTCGCGGTTTGTAACCCGCGCTCTTGACATTACCTCGATTTTTCCGTGCCACATCTCGTGCTGCTTAAGCGCAAATTCTTTTTTATCCATTATTCTTCTCTCCTGTTCATTTTTCACAATCACGGATATTTTACCACAATTTTTCTTTGTGTTCAATAGCTTTTCGCCTTAAACGGCAAAGTTTTTAATAAATTATTGTGTCAAAAAATATCTTTAAAAGAAAATACATACTATATATTGACAAAACGCCTCATAAGTGGTACAATGATATAAATGAATTAAAGGAGAGAACCGTATGTACAGCTTCGGCAGCTACAACTCAACACATATCGGCAAAGGGTATTTCGATTCCCCTTTATTTCTATTTTCAAAAAATAATTGACAATGTATCTGTTCATTGTCTTTTTTTTTGGACTTATAGGGTCTATATATTACGGAAGGAGATTAAATATGAAAGCACAGCTTATTTTGGAAAACGGTATGCGTTTTTCGGGAACGCTTTTCGGCGCGGAAAAAAATATCGTCGGTGAAGTGGTGTTCACAACCGGTATGACGGGATACCAGGAAACGCTTACCGACCCGTCGTTCGCCGGACAGATTGTCACAATGACGTTCCCTCTTATCGGCAACTACGGCATCAATCTTGAGGATATGGAGGCAAAGCATACCAACCTTAAAGCGTTTGTTGTACGGGAAAAATGCGATTTTCCGTCCAATTTCAGAAATGAAATGAATCTTGATGATTTTCTTCGCCAGCAGGGCGTTGTGGGTCTTGAGGGCATTGACACAAGAGCGCTTACAAGAATTATACGCGAAACGGGTACTATGAAGGGCGTTATAATGAGGGGCGAGCCGAGCGACGATGATATTAAAATCCTTATGAATTCCCTCGACAACAGCCGCGTTATAATGGATACAACGGCGGAGCAGATATACACCGTAAACGACACGGGCAGAATACACGTCGCGTTCATCGATATGGGCGCAAAGCAGGGCATTGTACGCGACCTCGCAAAGCGCGGCTGCAAGCTGACGGTATTCCCCGCCGATGTGAAGGCTGAAAAAATAACAGAGGTCAATCCCGACCTTATATTTCTGTCAAACGGTCCCGGCAACCCGCTCGACGCGCCCGGAACTGTGGATACCGTAAAGGAATTAATAGGAAAATATCCTATATGCGGCATATGTATGGGACATCAGATTATCGGTCTTGCTCTCGGCTGCAAAACGAAAAAGCTTAAATTCGGTCACCACGGCGGAAATCACCCCGTTAAGGACTTAAAAACAGGCAATGTTTTCATAACAAGCCAAAACCACAACTATATTGTTTCCGATTTGCCTGAAAAGGTTGAGGAAACATTCGTTAATGTAAACGACGGCACCTGCGAGGGCATACGCCACAAAACGCTGCCTATTCAGAGCGTTCAGTTCCACCCGGAGGCATCGCCCGGACCGCTTGATACAGGGTGGTTATTCGACAGATTTTTAAAGGAGGTAAAATAATATGCCTTTAGATAAAAGTATAAAAAAGGTTCTTGTTATCGGCTCGGGTCCTATCGTTATAGGACAAGCCGCGGAATTTGACTATTCCGGCACTCAGGCGTGCCGGGCAATCAAGGACGAGGGTATCGAGGTCGTGCTTGTAAACTCAAACCCCGCCACTATAATGACGGACAGAGGTATGGCTACTCGTACCTATATCGAGCCGCTTACCGCGGAATACGTTGAAAAAATTATACAAAAGGAGCGTCCCGACTCCGTAATCGCCGGTATGGGCGGTCAGACGGGTCTTAACCTTGCCTGCGAGCTTTACGACAACGGTGTTTTTGAAAAATATAATATGAAGGTTATCGGCACCTCAATTCCGTCTATCAAGGAGGGCGAGGACCGCGACAGCTTTAAGCGTCTAATGGAGCGCACAAACCAGCCGATTGCTCCGTCGGAAATCGTTACGGACCTTGAGTCGGGTCTTGCGTTCGCCAAGCAGATAGGCTATCCCGTTATTGTGCGTCCGGCGTACACGCTCGGCGGCACGGGCGGCGGTATCGCGGAAAATCCCGAGCAGCTTGAAACCATCCTTTCGCAGGGACTGCACCTTTCGCGCGTCGGACAGGTTCTTCTTGAAAAATCAATTAAGGGCTGGAAAGAAATCGAGTTTGAGGTTATGCGTGACGGCGCGGGCAACTGCATCACCGTCTGCTCAATGGAAAATATCGACCCTGTCGGCGTGCATACGGGCGACTCAATCGTCGTCGCTCCGGCGCTTACCCTCGCGGACAAGGAATATCAGATGCTAAGAAAAGCGGCTATAGATATAATTAATTCAATAGAAATCAAGGGCGGCTGTAACGTGCAGTTCGCGCTTGACCCCGAAAGCTTTAATTACGCGGTAATCGAAATAAATCCGCGTGTGAGCCGTTCGTCGGCGCTCGCGTCTAAGGCGACAGGCTACCCTATCGCTAAAATCGCCGCTAAAATCGCGCTCGGCTATAATCTTGACGAAATCAAAAACGCGGTTACGGGGCAGACGTTCGCCTGCTTTGAACCGGCTATTGACTACGTTGTAACAAAAATACCGAAGTGGCCGTTCGATAAATTCTTCGGCGCGAAGCGTAATCTCGGTACAAAGATGATGGCTACGGGTGAAATTATGGCTATCGGAAATACGCTTGAATCCTCCCTTTTAAAGGGTATACGCTCGCTTGAAATCAAGCAGTACACTCTTGAAAGAGCGTCGTCCAAAAAGCGCACCACGGTTGAATTGAAGCAGCGCGTTATCGTTCCCGATGATGAAAGACTGTTTGACCTTGCCGAGCTTATACGCAGAAACTATAATATGGAAAAGCTTGCCGAAATCACCGGTATGGACCCGTTCTTCCTGCAAAAAATAAAGAATATCGTAGACGCAGAGGAGGAGCTAAAGCGCTATAGACTATGCGATTTGAATTATGATATATTAAAAAAATACAAGAAAATGGGATTTTCGGACAAGGGAATTTCGGAGCTTGTCGGCTGTGACGCGGACGAGGTGTTTGATCTGCGCAAAACTCTCGGAATTACTCCGGTATATAAAATGGTCGACACCTGCGCGGGCGAGTTTGAGGCTGTTTCACCGTATTACTACTCGACATATGACGAAACAACAGAGTCCTTCCCGTCGGATAAGAAAAAGGTTATCGTTATCGGTTCCGGACCTATCAGAATAGGTCAGGGTATCGAATTTGACTATTGCTCCGTTCACTCGGTGCTTTCCCTTGAAAAGGCGGGAGTTGAAACCATTATAATCAACAACAACCCCGAAACCGTTTCAACCGACTTCGATACATCGGATAAGCTGTATTTTGAGCCGCTTACCGAAGAGGACGTTTACAACATAATTCTTCTTGAAAAGCCGGACGGCGTTATATTGCAGTTCGGCGGTCAGACCGCGATTAAGCTCGCCAACTTCCTTGACGAGATGAACGTGCCCGTACTCGGTACGCAGCCAAAGTATATCGACGAGGCGGAGGACAGAGAAAAGTTTGACGAAATGCTCGAAAAGCTTGACATCAAGCGCCCCAAGGGCAAGGCTGTATGGAGCGTTAAGGAGGGTGTTGAAGAAGCAAGCAAGCTCGAATATCCCCTGCTTGTTCGTCCGTCATACGTGCTTGGCGGTCAGGGTATGGAAATCACCCGAAACGAAATCGATCTTGTAAGATACCTTACCGACGCGTTTTTGAAGGACAAGAAAAATCCTGTTCTTATAGACCGTTATCTGGGCGGACGCGAGCTTGAGGTTGACGCTATATGCGACGGCACGGACGTGCTTATCCCCGGTATTATGGAGCATCTCGAAAGAGCCGGCGTGCACAGCGGCGACTCGATTTCAATATATCCGCCGCAGAACGTGCCTCAGCATATTATAGATAAGATTGTTGACGTTACCTACAGAATCGCGCTTGAGCTAAAGGTTATCGGTATGATTAACATTCAGTTTATCGAGTTTAAGGACGAGCTTTACATCATCGAGGTTAATCCGCGTTCGAGCCGTACCGTGCCTTACATCACTAAGGTTACAAATGTGCCTGTAATAGATATTGCCACAAATATTATGCTCGGCAAAACACTCAAGGAAATGGGTTATTCTACTGGTATCGCGCCGGAAACCAACACAGTCGCGATAAAGGTACCGGTATTCTCAACGGAAAAGCTGCCGCAGGTTGAGGTAAGTCTTGGTCCCGAAATGCGTTCTACCGGCGAGGTTTTGGGTGTAGGTCACAACTTCCACGAGGCTATGTACAAGGGATTTACCGCCGCGGGAACAACCATTCCGAAAGCGGGCTCGACAATTCTCGTCACGGTACGCGACCTTGATAAGGAAAACTTCCTGCCGATTGCGCAAAAATTCCACAAGCTCGGCTGTAATTTTATAGCGACATCGGGAACGGCTAAGCTGCTTGAGGATAATAACATTCCGGTGCAGGTTGCGAAGAAAATTTCCGAGGGTGTGCCGAATGTACTCGACGTTATCAGGAGCGGTATGATTGACCTTATAATCGACATTCCGAAAAAGGGCAACGACATTCGTTCCGACGGCTTTAAAATAAGACGTACAGCCATTGAATGCGACGTCACAATTATTACAAGCCTTGACACCGTAGAAGCGCTTGTGGACGTTATGGAAAAAGATTATTCACCGGAAACGGTCGATATAATTTCTCTTTCTGAAATAAAATAAAGCAAACTCGGAATATATTCCGAGCTCGGAGCCGACTGAAAGCGGGTATTTTCCGCAAGCGAAGCCGCCCGCTTTCAGCCCTTGGATTATAGGTGTATGTTATAGACATATCCGAGCAAAATAGACCAGATAGGCTGTAGTATGACGGATTGTTATAGTATG
>JAJQAT010000142.1 GCA_021203665.1 Bacillota bacterium | reverse complement strand
ATTCTGTTTAGAGTAATACCTTGTTTAGAATAATATCTTGTTTTGGAGTTGCGCTTGTCTTAGAACAGTGTCCGCTTTTTACAGGCAATTCATTTTCTCCATTTCCCTTCCTGTGATTGATTACGCGCAATCCCTAAATATCCGGTATCTCTAAATTTTTTCTCTCCTCAAAATCTTCTACATTTTTAACAAGATTTACTATGCTTTCCCTTGTTTCTTATATGCAATATCACAATAAAGTCCGATTTTTGGTACCGAAAATATCCTAATTGATTTCTATTACTGCCATTAATTTGGCTGATTTTGATTGACTTTCACTCGGTTTGTTTTGTGAAAAAAGCATTTTAACAGATGAGTTTTGGGATAGGTTATTTTATTTGTCAGAATATAGGTAGAGGCAAAAAACAAGCCGATAAATAACTCAAAAAACGACTTTCAGGAGGAAAAAATTATGCTTTTCAAGAAAAAATCAAACGACAATTTTCAGTTCCCGATAGAGGACTGGTTCATAGACGAGTTAGGGCTTAAAGGCACCGAGCTGCTTATCTACGCCGTTGTATTTTCGGTAATGGATTACGGGTTCACCCGACCATACTCGGCATTGGCGGAAATGGTCGGTGTTTCGGAAGGCACGGTCAAGAAAGTTGTTAAGGATTTGATGGACAGAAAAATTCTACAGTTCGAATTTCGGACAAAGAAAACAAAAAAGCAGAAAAGAAAAATCCGCGCCATTACTTGCAATTTCAAGGTTCTAAAGCCGTGGATACCTGTAGACGAGAATGGAAATGCATTTATTTGTGACGAAAACAAAAACTGGTTGAAAGGAGTTGATTTGAGTGGAGAAGAAAAAGAATATCTGCTTTAGGATTTTCGATTGGATGATTGACATCCGACTTAAAAATAATTATTTGCTTGTATACGCGCTCATATACAGTTTTTCTTGTCGAAATGACAAGGTCTTTTGTGCAAGTCTGCGTTATATCTGCGATAGGGTTAATATGTCCAAGACGGCAGTTATCGAAGCACTGAAATATCTTGTAAGCAACGGTTATATAATCAAAGAGAGCTATGTGTTAAACGGTGTAAGCAGGGTCAAATACAAGTATTCAGCAGACAAATTAGTTGAAATGGGGGTTGTTGAAAGCGTGCATGAAAACCCAAAGGCTAATACATTCTTCATTGTCTACGACTGGATGGTTAAATGGTTGCACCTATCAGGGCATGAACTAACAACATATGCGCTGTTATACAGCTTTAGATATAGCGAGAATAAAGCTCTTGTCGGTTCGTTTGCTTATATTGCAGGAAGAATAAACACGAGCGAATTAACAGCGCGTAGATGTATAGATAAACTTGAACATAGCGGACGTATTGATTATACGGTGATACTAAAAAAAGACAAGCATAGAATACACATCTTCAAAGCGAATACCTTGGAAGAGATAGAAGCGTCATACTCGTTAAATACACAGTCTGACAAGAACGTAAGCGATTCGTTATATTCCGAACCGATAAAAACAAAAAAACCGGCACGTGTTAAAAATACTGAGAATAAGACTAAAACCGGAACAAATGAGAACATCATCTATGCGAAACCGGAGCATAAGAGCAACAGCACTGTTTGGAATAATAACGCTGTCTGTACAAAATCGGAACATGAAAATACCGACAACGAAGTAAGCAGAACCATGACAGCCGTACAAGAATTGGTTTTGTTGCAGTTACTGAGATATATTCTCACATCCAAAGCAAGGAGTGTTGGGTATTCCATGTGTAAAAATATCAGTCCTGAACTTGTCGAGCAATTACGCGACTTTAGGGATAATGTGAATTTAGTTTTATTCGAGTATGACAGCATGAGCTATGAATTGCCCGCGTTTTTGGCGGATGATTCGTAAGGGTCAAAATACAAAAATCAAAAAAGGAGTTGTGAAAAATGATTTATTTATTTGTTTTAATATTCATCGTCTTGCTTGTTATAAGCGTAACCGGAGTCAAGATTGTTCCGCAAGCTCAAGCGTATATCATCGAGCGTTTGGGCGGTTATTACACCACTTGGAATGTGGGTATTCATTTCATGATACCGTTCATAGACAGTGTGGCGAAAAAGGTAAATCTCAAAGAGCATGTTGCTGACTTCCCTCCTCAACCTGTCATAACCGAGGATAACGTAACCATGCAGATAGATACTGTTGTATATTACCAGATAACCGACCCGAAACTATTCACATACGGTGTGGAGCGTCCGATGATGGCAATAGAAAACCTTACCGCCACAACGCTTAGAAATATCATAGGCGACCTTGAGCTTGACGAAACGCTTACATCTCGCGATACTATTAACACGAAAATGCGTTCTATCCTTGACGAGGCAACCGACCCGTGGGGAATAAAAATAAACAGAGTTGAGCTTAAAAATATTATGCCTCCCGCTGAGATTCAAGACGCAATGGAGCGCCAGATGAAAGCCGAGCGTGAAAGACGTGAATCAATACTCCGCGCCGAGGGCGAGAAGAAATCCGCGATACTGCTTGCCGAGGGTGAAAAGGAGTCGGCGATACTTAAAGCCGAGGCTAAAAAGCAAGCCGCTATACGTGAGGCTGAGGGTGAGGCTGAGGCTATACTAACTGTGCAAAAAGCTGTTGCTGAAAGTGTAAAGCAAATTAACGAGGCAAATCCGTCTCAAGCATTTCTGACAATGAAAGCCTTAGAGGCTTTCGAAAAAGCTGCTGACGGCAAAGCAACAAAAATCATTATTCCGTCCGAGATACAGGGTATTGCCGGTTTAGTATCAGGGCTTAAAGGAATAACCGAGAAGGAGAAAATATGATGCTTCACTTTTTGATTTTTCTATGCGGAGCAGTAAGCGCTGTTTTGGTAATAGCTTGTATATTTGGGATTAAACACGCGTTCGAAACTTGCGAATACCGCAAAGAGGAAACAGAATATTACAAATCCCTAACCGGTACTTTGGGCAGTAACATTAACTGGAATATAGACAAGCATGGAACGCTATTCATAACAGGCAACGGCGAGATAGAGGAAATTTCATCTCAAGTTTCACCATGGATCTATTATTTCGATGAGGTCAAGAAAGCTGTAATATCCGACGGAATAACGAATATACCGGATTATATGTTTTCCAAATGCAGTAGCTTAGTCGAAGTAATTATTCCGAACAGTGTGAAAACAATAGGAGCTTCATCTTTTGATGGCTGCTTTGATCTAAAAAGCATACATATCCCCTGCAATGTCACATATATCGGTCTTCATGCTTTTAATAATTGCATAAATCTTACAGAAATCATAATTCCCTATTGCGTGACGGATATAGGTCCTGCGATTTTAGATGGGTGCCAAAAACTCCAATCGGTAAAATTGTCAAACAATATATCTCAAATAACAGAGGAAATGTTCCAAAATTGTAATAATCTGCGGGAAGTAGTGATACCAAATAATGTCACGCAAATATGCGAATTTGCATTTCGTTGCTTTGGAAATGAAGATGGTTTGAAAAAAATCACAATTCCTAAAAGTGTAGTGTGCATCGAAAGCAAGGCTTTTGCAGCTTGCGGAAATCTGTCGGATGTATATTACTTAGGCTCTGAGGACGATTGGGACAAAATAAATATTCACCCTGATAATTCCGGACTTGTAAATGCGAATATATACTTTTTAGGATAAGCAATTCAAGCAGAAAGGAGATGTAATACCAATATGATATGGGATCTCACCGCAAGAGAATCAGTGCTGTTTACGTTAGCTTTCTTTGTACAGTTAATAGAAATCGGAGTCGCTGCATATATCATCAATGCTATTGTTTTAGGCAAAATTTTCAAGAAAGCTGATTTGCCGCAATGGCAAGCCTATGTTCCGGTATGTAAAACGTACTCGATGATTAACGCGGCGTTTACACATAAGCGCATAATGAGAATTATAACGTTTCTCGAATACATTCCTGTTATGATAATTATTTTGTCATATATAATAACAGCCGTGACAAACTCCGAAATAATAATGAATCATACATGGCTCTACGCGCTCAATAAGTTAAGAGTGCCTATGAATATATCGTTCATGCTGTTTTCATGTACAAGCTTGTGGATTAATTACAAATTCATAAGCAAGTACAGTAAGCTAAACAAGTTACTTGTATTTCTCTTGCTGCTCATACCAATCATAGCAATAGCTTGTTCCATGGATTATACTGCATGGTAAAATTTACAAATTAAGAAAATGAAAGGAAAGATTAACTATGGGAATTTTAAACAGAGTGTCGGATATTTTATCCGCAAACGTAAACGCACTTCTCGATAAGTGCGAAAATCCGGAGAAAATGGTTGACCTGTATCTTAGGTCGGCTATGGAAGACCTTGCAGAGGTCAAGAAAGAAACCGCTGCTGTAATGGCGGAGGAAGCCCGTGCAAAGCGAGCCGTTGACGAAGTCAAAGCCGAAATCAGTAAATACACCGAGCTTGCCAAGAAAGCGATAACCGCCGGTAATGACGGCGACGCAAAGCTGTTCATTGCAAAGAAGCAAGAGTTTGAAGCAAGCCTTGTGACATTGCAAGACACATATGATGTTGCGCATACAAACGCTGACAATATGCGTAAAATGTATAATAAGCTTACAGCAGACATAGCTACGCTAAAGCAGCGCCGCGATAACGTCAAGGGTCAAATGGCAGTCGCTAAAACTCAGCAAAAGATTAACAAAATGACCGATGTCGGTGACAAAATAAGCGGCACAATGGGAGCTTTTGCGTCAATGGAAGAGAAGGCACAGCGCGAGCTTGATAAAGCCAATGCAATGAAAAAGCTTAACGACAAACCGGAAGACGAAACCGCCACAGCGGAAGCAAGATACTCGGGTATTAACGCTCAATCGGTTGACGACGAGCTTGCAAAGCTTAAAGCCGAAATGGAGGGTTAATGTATGGGACGAGGTTCAAGCGGAGGAAGTCACCACTCTTCGGGCGGACATTCCTCATCATCATCTCATTCATCGGGCGGTAGAATGTCGTCATCCGGCAGAGGGTCATATAGCTCATTAAGAGGCTCATATCGTTCATCGAATCGAGGTCCGTATAGCGGCGGATTTTACAATCCCCGTCCCTATCATAGAGGAGGTTATTACGGTTCCGCAAGACGAAACTATATTCCGACATCCATCGGTACGCTGATAACCTTAATAATACTCATTGTCATGATACTCGTTATTCCACTTGCTAACAGCGCAAGCTTGAGCATTACAAAATCAACTGTTGAACGTACAAAACTTGATGCGTCCGCTACAATAAGCACAGAATTCTATGTGGACGAGCTTAATTGGATACGCAACTCAACAACGCTCAATAACGGGCTTAAGAGCTTTTACAACGAGACAGGTGTACATCCCCTATTGTACATTACTGACACTGTGAACGGCACTAAATCGCCCTCAGAAGATGATATGGCAACATACGCATCTGAGTTATACACCGAATTATGCCCCGATGAGGGACATATATTGTTATTATTCCATTGTTTGGACGGCGGTACAAACTACAGTATGTGGTATGAGTGCGGAAGTCAAGCGAAAATCGTCATGGATGAGGAAGCTTGTAATATCCTGCTGGATTATATTGATGCTTATTTCTATTCCGATCGAACTGACGATGAACTCTTTGCCGATGCGTTTAAGGACGCGGGTAAACGCATTATGACAAAAACCACGTCTCCTATAGTGTATGTCGCAATATGCGCCGCTGTTGTCATTCTTGCAATAATATCATTCATCTGGCGGAAAAAGCGTAAGGAACAGAAAAATATTGAGGATGAGAACACAATAAAAATTTTAAACTCCGACATTAGTCAGGTGCATAACGACCCTGAGATGGACGAGTTAGAACGGAAATACGAGGATTCATAGACAAAAAATTCAAAAAAAGAAAGGAAAAATACAATGAATACAAACGAAATTCACACTACCACAACAGCCGCGTCAAATTCAGCGGCAACATATATATCATCTGCAATAGCATTAATCATAGGCTTAATTTTCATTGTCTTATGTTTAATTTGCTACATTAAGATGTTCACATCGGCAGGGAAAAAGGGTTGGAAATCAATCATTCCAATTTTAAATACTTATACCATGTCACAGATTGCTTTTGGTAACAAATACGGTTGGATAGGTTTGTTGCCGCTCTTAACCTGTATTCCTGTAATCGGCGGTATTATAGGAACTATCGCAAATCTATATGTTTCATATAATTTTGCAAGATCCTACGGCAAATCGGTAACACAAAGTGTGCTGTACTTGTTCTTTGCGCCGATAATGGCAATTATATGGCTTGCAAAACGCGATTATGATTATGAGGGACCGAGGGAAAATATATTTTCTAAAAACAACGAGGAGTAAAAAATCATGAGAACTATCAAAAAAATCATTATAACAATTATAGCGGCAATCATGACTTCTTGCTAAATTAGGTTAAAAAAATACGAAAGGAAGGATAATTATGCGAGGAAAAACACACGCGGCGGCAGGGTTAGCGACAGGCCTTGCCTTAGTCTTAGCTTGCCAAAATAATGTAATTGCCGAGCCAACAATTGCTATGCAAATAGGCACAGCGGCATTAGCGGCCTTGGGTTCATTAACGCCGGATATAGACTTGCCCGAAAGCACGATTGGCTCAAAGGTAAAGCCTATAAGCACGGTACTGAACAAAACATTCGGTCACAGAACTCTGTTCCATTCCCCATTGCTATACGCTGTAATATTTCTGCTTACGTTTAAGTTGAATTTATGTTTAGCATTAGCCTTTGCATTAGGTGCGGTATCTCATTTACTGTTGGATATGCTGAATCAAAAAGGAATACCTCTATTGTACCCGTGGAAAAAGACGGTGCATATAGCGAGCTTTTCGTCGGATGGTATAGCGGATTTGATTTGCCGGATAATATTAACAGCGGCGGCGCTGATATTATTTGTCGCTATATTGCGCTGTAATAATGTATTCGAGTATATTCCATTTTTGCTAAATTAAGCGAATCTAAATTTAGCAAATCGTACTTGACTAAACTCGTAAAATATAGTAAAATATATAT
>JAJQAT010000047.1 GCA_021203665.1 Bacillota bacterium | reverse complement strand
GAATTATAGTGTTCATAAAACTATATATAAATGTGAGGTTTAAATATGAATACCGCGTATGTATATCTTCAGCTGTACAGGCTGTTTGACGATATTACTCCCGTTCAGGTTGACTGCGGTCGGCTTTGCGGCAAGGCTTGCTGCAAGGGCGACGACAGCGGAATGTTCCTTTTCCCCGGTGAAAAGGAGGTTTTCAATCTGCTTTGCCCTGATTGGATAAAAATTGATAAAACAGACTTTACCTATAGATTTGACAACAAAACATATACCGCGCCGATAGCTATGTGCGCGGGAAGCTGCGACAGATACCAGCGTCCCTTGGCGTGCCGAATTTTTCCGCTCACTCCCTATCTGAACGAAAAGGGTGAGCTTGAAATAATTATCGACCCGAGAGGAAAGGGTATATGCCCCATGGCAAAGGCTTTTTATTTGGAGGATTTTGACTCTGCTTTTGTAAGAAATGTTAAAAAGGCTTTTACTCTTCTTTCCAAAAACAGACAAGTTTACGCGTTTTTAAAGGAATATTCAAAGTATATCGATGAATTCAGACGCTTTTACTAATTAATCGACAGAACCGGAAAGGATAATTTTAATGCAGGAAAATAACAACAATAACGAGGATATGGAGCCGGAGGTTTCAAAGGAAACGGAAATCAATACGGATAATACCGACACCTCTTTAAATAATACGGAAAACACAGCCTCCGCCGAAAACGGCGAAAGCTCTTACTATTTTGACGACGACGATGAGGACGATTTCGCTGTTCCGGCGGAAAGCACCGCCGAAGCTTCCGAGCCCTACGAGGAAACACCGGAGCCGTCGGACGTCCTTGATGATGAAAGAAATACCATGAAGAAAAAACGCTCCGCGGTTTTGAAAAAGCTGAAAATCGCCGTGATAGCGGTCTTGATTGCCGCGGCGTGCGCATTTATAGCGCTTTATTCCTATGCCGTGTCCACCATTTCGCAGGACAGAATAATGGAAAACGTATATGTGCGGGGACTTGACGTCGGCGGGCTTACATACGACGAGGCGGTCGCGTCGATAAACGCGTCGTACCTTTTCGACGAGTTTCAAATAACGCTTACAAGCGGCGGTCAGACGTTCACAATATCCGCCGCCGATATAGGTCTTTCGGCAATCGCGGAGGAAACGGCGGAAAAGGCGATGAATTACTCCAAAACGGGTAATTTCTTCACAAACGGCTTCACGGCTTTAAAGCTTTTGTTTGAGGATCATGTTATCGTGCCCGCGCTTCAGGCGGACACCGATATGCTTGACGCGAAGCTGAACGAGTTCGGCAACGCTGTTTTGGGTGAAAGAATACAGCATTATATCGAGCTTGGCGACGACGGTATGGCGACGGTGTATTCCGGTCAGACCGGCTACAACGGCGACCCGACCGAGGCGAGAGAGGCGGTTCTTACGGCTCTCGCAAACGAGCAGTTTGACAATATAGAGGTCAGCTTCACCGCCGCCGCGCCGGATGAGATGACCCTGGAGGCGTTTGACGCGTTTGTTTACAAGGAAGCCGTCAACGCGAGCTATGAGATAAACGGAAACGATGTAACCGTGGTTCCCGGCGACACGGGCAGATACATAGACAAGGACGAGGCGGCGGCTCTGCTTCAGAACGTCTATGAGGGCTGCGAGCCGGTGAAAATCCCGTTCTATGTTTCTCAGCCGGAGGTGACGGCGCAGACGCTTCGCGATAAGCTCTTTGCCGATACGCTCGGCACGTATTCAACCTCGTTTTCCGGCTCGTCGTCAAACAGGAGCTTGAACGTGGCGCGCGCCGCGAGCCTTATAAACGGCACCGTGGTCGCATCGGGCGAGACGTTCTCCTTTAACGACACGTTGGGTCACAGGACGGTGGAAAACGGCTTTTACACCGCAAAGGAATACCTTGACGGAAAAACCGTCGACGGCATCGGCGGCGGAACCTGCCAGGTAAGCAGTACGCTTTATTCCGCGGTGCTGTACGCAGATATGAATATTGTGGAGCGTCTTAACCACATGATGACCGTCAGCTATATTCCTCTCGGTCAGGACGCGACGGTCGCGGACGGCGGCGTTGATTTCAAATTCAAAAACACCAGCGATTATCCGATAAAAATATCCGCCACAACAAGCGGCACCACGATAACCGTCAGCATTATCGGAACACAGTGGGATCCGCCCAGAGAGGTGAAAATTTCCCACAGCACCTCCATGAACGGCGAAAACACCGTCGTTCAGTCAACGAGATACGTATACGTGAACGGCGAGCTGGTTTCAACGGACAAGCTGAACACAAGCACGTATATGCCGCACAGCAGCGATTAAGCCGGCGCGAAGCGCGCCGTGTAAGGCAGATTTTGATAATTTTTCATATTTTATCAAATTACCCCTTGCAAACATTTTCAAAATATGATATATTATATTAAAGTATGCAGCAAGGACGTTGTGTGATTGGGGTTACGCCTATGCGTAACCCCGTCATTGAGCGTCTTTTTTTTAATTTTATCAGGAATGGAGAATTTATATGTTTAACTCAGATTTAACCAGACATCTCGCGGAGCTTTCAAAAATCAGCTTTACGGACGACGAGCTTGAACAGATGACGGCTGATATGACGAATATCATCGCCATCATGGATAAGGTCTGCGAATTTGACACCTCAAAGCCCGCGTACGCGTTGGACGCTGTTGATTATAACGATTTGCGGAAGGACGAGCATCAATGCTCGTATCCCACGGAAAGCATTACCGCCAACGCGAAAAACGTAAAAAATAACAGCTTTGTAGTACCGAAGGTAGTCTGACAAACAGCTGACAGAAAGGATTGATTCACATGGCTTTAAAAAAGCTGCGCAAAATGCTTGACGAGAAGGAAATCGGCGCTGTAGAGCTTACTCGCCGGTACCTCGATAAAATAGAAAAAACGGACAAGAACGTAAACAGCTATATAACCGTCTGCACCGAGAGCGCCCTTGAGAGCGCAAGGAAAGCGCAGGAGCTTATTGACGCGGGAGAGGCGGGAGCTTTTACGGGACTTCCTATTTCCGTAAAAGACAATATATGCACGATGGGTGTAAAAACCACCTGCGCGTCGCGTATGCTTGAGGACTTCGTTCCTCCCTACGACGCCACGGTTATCGAAAAGCTGAAAAAGGATAATTTTGTAATGCTCGGCAAAACCAATATGGACGAATTTGCAATGGGCGGCTCCTCGCAAACATCATATTTCGGCGGCGTAAAAAACCCGTATGACACATCGCGCGTTACGGGCGGCTCGTCCGGCGGCGCGGCGGCAAGCGTGGCAGCCGGTCTTTGCTCGGCGGCTCTCGGCTCCGACACCGGCGGCTCGGTTCGTCAGCCGGCATCATTCTGCGGCGTTACGGGACTAAAGCCGACATACGGCGCGGTTTCAAGATGGGGACTTATCGCGTTCGCTTCCTCGCTTGACCAAATCGGCGTGATAGCCGAGTCAGCCGAGGACACGGGATATGTCTTGGACGGCATATACGGCTATGACGCGAACGACGCGACATCAAGCAAAAAGTCGGACGGCAATTACACCTCTCTTATCGGCGGCGACATAAGCAAATTGAAAATCGGCGTTCCGAAAGAATTTTTTGCGGGCGGCTTGAATGACGAGGTTAAAACGGCGGTTTTGAAAGCCGTTGAATATTACAAGCAGCTCGGCTGCGAGATAATCGATGTTTCACTTCCGAGCCTTGAATACGCGGTTTCGGCATATTATCTGATTTCATCCGCCGAGGCGGCAAGCAATCTGTCAAGATTTGACGGCATCAAATACGGTTTCAGGAGCGGTCTTGGAGAGAATTTCAACGACCTTATCAAAAATTCGCGCCGCGAAGGCTTCGGCAGCGAGGTTAAGCGCCGTATTATGCTCGGTAATTACGCGCTTTGCTCCGGATATTATGACGCGTACTACAAGAACGCTACGCGCATAAGAACACAGCTTAGGAGCGAGTATGCCGCGATATTCGACAAGTGTGACGTTATGCTTACGCCCACCGCTCCGACAACAGCTTACAGGATAGGCGAGCAGGAAAACGATCCGGTAAAGATGTATCTCGCGGATATTTACACCGTAACCGTAAACATTGCGGGACTTCCCGCAATATCCACCACGTGCGGCTATGATTCAAACGGTATGCCGATAGGAATGAGCCTTATAGGCAGAGCGTTTGACGAGAAAACAATTATCGCCGTATGCGACAGATTTGAAAAGGACTTTGAGAGAAAGGAGTGTGCCCTATGAGGTATCAACCGGTAATCGGACTTGAAATTCATTGTGAGCTGCAAACGGATTCAAAGGTTTTCTGCACCTGTCAGAACGAATTCGGCGGCAGCGAAAATACGCGTGTGTGTCCGCGCTGTTCGGGTATGCCCGGCACTCTTCCGCTTATAAACCAAAACGCCGTAAGGCTCGCCGCAAAGGCGGGATTCGCAACGGACGGCACCGTGAACAATTACAGCGCCTTTGACAGAAAAAATTATTTCTATCCCGACCTACCCAAGGCGTACCAGATTACGCAGTTCGACCACCCGATAACCACGGGCGGCTATATAACCGTTTTTAACGGCAACAAAATGCGTATTCATCATATCCATATTGAGGAGGACGCGGGCAAGCTCGTCCATGACGATTACGAGGGTATCTCCATGGCGGATTACAACCGCTGCGGCGTGCCTCTTATAGAAATCGTTACCGAGCCGGACTTCCGCTCCGTTGAGGATGTTCAGGACTTTGTCGAAAAAATCGCGCTCCGCTTAAAATACGCGGGCGTATGTGACGCGCGTATGGAGCAAGGCTCAATGCGCGTTGACGTAAATATCTCAATCATGCCGGTGGGTTCAACCGAATTCGGAACGCGCGCCGAAATTAAAAACCTCAACTCCGTAAAGGCAATCGGACGCGCAATCGAATATGAAATAAACCGTCAGGCTGAAATCCTTGACAACGGCGGCACCGTTATACAGGAAACCCGCCGCTTTAACGACAACCACGGCGACACAAAGGCGCTCCGCTCCAAGGAAGAAGCTCACGATTACCGTTACTTCCCCGAACCGGACATTCCGCCGGTATGGCTGTCCGATGAGGATATAGCGGAAATAAAGGCGTCAATGCCGGAAATGCCGCAGTCGCGCTTTAAGCGCTATACGGAGGAATACGGACTTCCCGCGGACGATGCAAACCTTATAATCTCAAGCAAGGAATTTTCAGACTTCTATGATGAGGCGGTGAAAATCAATCCCGACTACAAGCAGATTTCAAATCTTATGCTTGTCGAGCTGAACAGAAACTTAAACGAATCGGAAAAGACGATTTCCGACGTCGCTTTCTCCCCCGCCGATTTGGCGGAGCTTGTTAAAATGTCCACGGACGGCGTTGTTTCAAAGAATGCCGCCAAGGATATTTTGAAGATTATGTTCGATAATGGCGGAAAGCCTATGGAAATTGCCAAAAACAACGGTTTTATTATGGATAATGACGCGTCCGAAATCGAGGAGATAGTAAACCGCGTTATAGCGGAAAACGCCGACAGCGTTGAAAGCTACAAAAACGGCAATCAAAAGATTTTCGGATTCCTTATGGGTCAGGTTATACGTATTGCGGGCAAGGGCGCGAACCCGAAAATCGCAAAGGACGTATTGACCGAAAAACTAAAATAGAGAGGATTGAATTACTATGCAGAAAATAGATGGCTCACAGCTTATCGGCGAGGTCACTCTCGATGACCTCGAAAAAGCGGTCGGCGGCACAATCACCTTCAGCGCGTGTGTGCATAAAATAAGAAAAATGAGCGGCTTTTCATTTATTATACTTCGCACGGGAAAGTATATCCTACAGTCCGTATACACGTCAAAGGACTGCGAGGGCGATTTTGACGCGGTATGCGA
Source organism: Bacillota bacterium (assembly GCA_021203665.1). Lineage (GTDB taxonomy): Bacteria > Bacillota > Clostridia > UBA1381 > UBA1381 > Hominilimicola. The sequence goes on along the minus strand of JAJQAT010000047.1, from coordinate 1,205 downwards.
GGGCGCTTACGTTAAAATTACGGGAGGCGTAAAAAAAGAGGAAAGAGCGAATTACGGCTACGAGATTAATCTTTCGGCGTTTGAAATTCTTTCGCTGCCTGCTGAGGAATATCCTCTCCACGTTTCAAGCAAAAAGCTCGGCTGCTCAATAGAAACATCTATGGCTCACAGGAGCGTTGCGCTCCGCCACCCGGAGCAAAGAGCCGTATTTAAAATCGCGGAGGGCGTTGTTTCCGGATTTAGGGAGTTTATGCTTTCGCAGAACTTTACGGAAATTCATACTCCGAAAATCGTTGCCGCGGGTGCGGAGGGCGGCGCGAATATTTTCAAGCTGAAATATTTTGACAAGGACGCGTATCTCGCGCAAAGTCCTCAGTTTTACAAGCAGACCTGCGTGGCGTTCTTTGACAGAGTTTTTGAAATCGCTCCCGTGTACAGAGCGGAAAAGCACAATTCAACGCGTCACCTCAACGAATATATAGGTCTTGACTTTGAAATGGGATTCATAAACGATATGCACGACGTTATGGAAACAGAAACGGCTATGCTCAAATATGTGGTTGATTATCTTTCAAAGAATTACGACCATGAGCTGAAAATGCTGAACGCCGTTTTGCCGGTTATAAAGGATATTCCGTCGGTAACATTTTTTGAGGCGCTTGATATTTTGGGCAAATCCCATAACCAGTTTGACCTCGACCCGACAGATGAGGTTAAGCTGTGCGAATACGCAAAAGAAAACCTTGACAGTGAATTTATATTTGTAGAGAAATTCCCGGGCTTGAAGCGTCCGTTCTACGCTATGGATTCAAAGGACGACCCGAAGCTTGCGGAAAGCTTTGACCTGCTGTTTCGAGGTCTTGAAATCACCACCGGCGGTCAGAGAATACACGATTACCAAGAACAGCTTGACAAGCTAAAGCGTTACCATATAGAGCCGGAGGAGCTTGGCTCATATCTTGAAATCCACAAATACGGTATGCCGCCGCACGGCGGTTTGGGCATAGGTCTTGAACGCGTTGTGATGAAGCTTCTCAATCTGAGCAATATTCGCGAGGCGAGCCTGTTCCCGAGAGATATTCACCACCTTGACCCGTGATGAGGATTTTATGATGAACAAATTGCATAACTTTGCAAAAGTTATGCCGCTCTAATTTTTACAAGTTGCAGATTGACAAAAATTTAAATAGTGATATAATGTATAT
>JAJQAT010000010.1 GCA_021203665.1 Bacillota bacterium | reverse complement strand
GTTATATAATATTTGTAACAAATTAAATAAAAGGAAAGGAAGAAACACCATGGATCACTAAAACATTATCGGAGGTCAGTCCGGCGGACCTACAGCCGTAATCAATTCAAGCCTTGCCGGCGTCTTCAAGACCGCCCGCGACAGAGGCGCGGATAAAATTTACGGAATGCAAAACGGTATTCAGGGCTTTCTTGAGGGACGGTATATCGACCTGTCGGAGCATATCCAAACCGACCTGCATATCGAGCTTTTGAAAAGAACACCGTCCGCGTATCTCGGCTCCTGCCGCTTTAAGCTGCCGGAGATAGAGGACAACGAGGATATGTACAAGAAAATATTCAAAATGCTCAGCAACCTCGACATCGGATACTTCTTCTACATCGGCGGAAACGACTCAATGGACACCATAAAGCAGCTTTCGACCTACGGAAAAATGATAAACAGCAGCATCCGCTTTATGGGCGTGCCGAAAACAATAGACAACGACCTTGCGGAAACAGACCACACCCCGGGCTACGGCAGCGCGGCGAAATTTATCGCAACCGCTACAAAGGAGCTTATCCGCGACGCGAAGGTGTACGGAAATGAAAATATTCACGTCGTCGAGGTAATGGGAAGAAACGCCGGCTGGCTTACCGCGTCGAGCGCATTAAGCCGCGGCGAGGACTGCGTGGGTCCCGACCTTATATATCTTCCTGAGGTTCCGTTCGATATAGACAGCTTTTTGGCTAAGGTTGAGGAAACAAGATGGGTTAAAAAATCGATAGTTATAGCGGTGTCCGAGGGAATTAAGCTCAAGGACGGAAGATATGTCTGCGAGCTTATCTCAAGTCAGGCGCAGTTTAAGGATTCGTTCGGTCATATGACGCTTGGCGGCACGGCGCAGTATTTGGCGAATACCATTACTCAGAATTTCGGCTGCAAGGCGCGCGCCGTGGATTTGAGTATTCTGCAAAGATGCAGCTCGCATATGGTTTCGAGAGTTGATATAACCGAGGCGTTCGTTGCCGGCGGACACGCCGTCGAGGCGGCGTTCAGAGGTGAAACGGGCAAGATGATTATCTTCAACCGCGTCACAAACAACCCGTACCAATGCACCACAATGCCTTATGACATTGACAAGATTGCAAACATCGAGAAAAAGGTTCCGCTTGAATGGCTCACAAACGACAATACATATGTATCACCCGAATTTCTGTCCTACGCCCGCCCGCTTATACAGGCGGAGCTGTCGCCGATAATGGTTGACGGACTTCCGAGTCATTTATATAATTAATCAGCGTTTAAAAGGCTGTTGATAGGTATTACCCGGTCAACAGCCTTTTGTATTTAATCAATATTATCCATCATATTTATCACGCTTGTGCATAGCGATTTAACCTGCGTTTTATAGCGGTCTATTTCGTTTTTAATCGCAAGCATTTCTTGGTGGCGCTTGGTATGCTCGTCGTCGATTTGACGCGCGAGATAGCTCGCGTCGAGCTTTGCCTTGCTGATTATCGCGTTAGCCTCGGTTTCGGCGTTCTTTCGCGCGTCCTCCGCGGCGGCGCGCGCTATATCGATTGATTTCTGCATGGTGTTTTCCATTTGCTTGTAGCGCTCCACCGTTTCCGTAAGCAATCCGATTTTATCCTTTAGGGTCTGATTTTCCTTGCATAAAAGCTCGTAATCCTGTATCACAATGTCCAAAAAATCGTCAACCTCGTCACAGCTGTAGCCCTTTATCTTTTTTTCAAATTCCTTATTTTGAATATCTATAGGTCTTAGCAAAATAATCCCCTCCTTAAACGAATTTTTCCACCGTTATATGAAGTCTGCCCTTTCCGGTAGTATTGCCGGTATTTTTTAAAATAAATCGTCCGTGATTTCTCACCGACAGCAAATCGCCGGTGTTTATCCTCTTTGAGCGGTCAAGCGTCTCTCTGTGGTTCACCTTTACGCACCCGCCGGATATAAGCTTTTCCGTGTCGGAGCGGGAAAGCTTCAATGCCGCCGCAACGACCGCGTCAAGGCGGAGCGACGCACACACGCACATCCTTTCCGACGTTTTAATCTCGGGCGGCACGAAGCTCTCCATGTCAACTATATGCCCCTTGACGCCGATATTTGCGATTTTGTTTATATTTCTTACCACATATTCCGCTATGTCCGCGCACACAAAAACATACGCGCCGTCCTCATCCGTGAGAATATCGCCCGTTTTGCTCCTGTCTATTCCGAGCGACATAAGCGTTCCGAGGTAATCTCTGTGACCGAGTGCGCGGAATTTGGGCGCGTCAAAACGCGCCGCGCAAAGAGGAAAATCCTCCGTGCGCGCCTCCTGCCATTCGGGAAAGACACCGAGCATCGCGCGCTCCGCGCCGTCATATCCGCCGAACACAAGTGTGTTGTACCCATAGGGAAAGCGAATCTCGTCCTCTATATAGGCTATCTCGCCGCCGTCCAAAAATCCCGAAAATTTAGGCTCGCAATGCTTGTCGCAAAGAGTAAACAAATCATTTATTTTCGCCGTAAGCAGCTTTGCGTCTGTATTCATTTTCATTCTCCCGAGCCGGTATACAAAAGGGCGGCAATCCTCTTACCGCCCGTATTTGTACGAATTACACATTCCAGTCAAAGGTATTTCTGGTATGCTCCTTAAGGTTATCGCCCGTTATGTCGATATTTCTCGGCGCCGCTACAAATATGCCGCCCGAAACGCGTCTTACGTTTCCGTTCACGCCATATGCCGCTCCCGAAACAAAATCGACAACGCGTCTCGCGTCTCCCGCGTCGAGATTTCCGACGTCGAATATCACAAGTCTTCCGCCCTTGATTTCGTCCGCGATGCCTGTTGAGTCGTCAAACTCGGCAGGCTTCATAATTCTGATTCTTGAGGTCACTCCGGGATTTATGGGAATGACCTTTGAGGAGCTTTTCTTTGACTGCGAGGAAGCTCTTCTTACCGGAGGCTCTTCCTCTATATCGTCGTCCTCCTCCTCATAATAATCGTCATCATAGTAATCATCGTCTGTTTCGATTCCTATAAAGTTTTTAACGCTGTTGATAAAACCCATTTTTCCGTTCCCTTTCTTAAAAATTATTTTTGAGAATAATCTCTTTCGCCGAATATGGCGCTGCCGACGCGAACCATATTTGCTCCGCATTCAATGGCAGTTTCAAAATCCCCACTCATACCCATAGACAGGTAGACCATACTAACATTATCGTATTTTTTTTGCTGTATGTCAATAAAAAGTTGTCGTATGTTGTCAAAATGTAATATGTTTGTAACAGGATTGTCAGTTTTGGGCGCCACGGTCATAAGACCCTTGACCTTTACGCGGCTTAAAGTGCCGGCGTGTATAAGTAATTCCTCCAGCTGCTCCTTGACTATGCCCGACTTGCTTTCCTCTCCCGATATATTCACCTGTATAAGAATATCCATGTCGAGATTATGCTTTTGCGCCTGACGCTCAATCTCATCCATAAGCTTAATCGAGTCCACGGAATGAATCAAGCATACCTTGTCTATTACATATTTTACCTTGTTTGTCTGCAAATGTCCTATAAGGTGCCATTTTACCGGCAGCACCTCGGCAAATTTATCCCTGACCTCCTGCGGCTTGTTTTCGCCTATATCGGTCACGCCGAGCCTTATCGCCTCGTTCATCATCTGCGGCGGATGCGTTTTTGTGACGGCGACAAGCGTTATATCCTCGCGGCTGCGTCCGCTTCTTTCCGCCGCGGCGGTTATTCTCCTCTCCACCTCTTCAAGATTTTCCGCAATGCTCATGATTTAATTACCTCTCTCCGATTAAAATTCTGTCCATCTGCGACAGCTTATTCTCCGCGTCCTCCGTTGACTCGACTATCACATAGCCGCTGTCGGTATTGCTGAAGAGAATGTCGCAATAGCAATCATACTCTCTGTTTTCGCTGATGCCTATCACTTTTTGACTTCCGTCCGCGTCCGTATGTATAGCCTGAATGGGAACCTTGTATCCGTCGTAGCTTTCAAATATCAAGTCAACGTCAACCAATCTGTAGGAAAACGCGCTTTCGAGATACGTGGTAAACTTTACCGTCACGACGGCTCTGCCGTTTTGCTCGTCGGATATATTATATATCGTGCCGCTTACAACGGCGTCCGCCATATTGTTAAAGCGTATCTTTACGGTGTCGCCCTCGTCACAGTCCTCTATGCTGTCCACGGGTATATTCATCATAACATACCACATATGGTTGTTTACGACCTTGCACACCTCGCCGCCCGCGTCAACCTTGCTTTCGATTTTGCGTATTTCCGGCGACTGCGACAGCGACTCGAAATACGCCACGTCATACGTTTCAATATCCTCGGGTACAAGCAGCGATTCATATCCGTCGGTATAGGTTGTAAACACTCCGGAAATCTGCGCCGTTATCTCCTCGTTTGAAACGCCTATACCGCTTAAAATTTGCTCCTTTTGCGCCTGAAGCTCCTCAAGCTCGCTGTCATGGGATATTTCATTATTCTGCCTTATGCTGTTAATATCCTTTTTGTATTCCGATATTGATAAAATATCGTTTTCTCCCGCCGCCTCTATTATATTCTTTTCAAGCTCGTATATCGCGCTTTCAACGGTGGCGGAATCGAGAAAGGTGACGGAGCTTGTGTTTTCGTTCGCCTCGGCGGTTTTTATTTTACTGTCGATAACGGAAAGCTCCTTTATGCTGTCCTCCGGAACGTCCCCGTAAAAGAAAGAGCCTATAACGCTGTCCTTTTGCACGCGGTCGCCCTCGGACACGGCATGATACACCGTTCCGGCACTCCGCGTGTACATAACCCACTCGCCGCGGACTATAAAGCCGTTTGTGTTTATTGATTTTTCCTGCGTTATATATTCGAGCTGCTGTGTGTTTACCGGTGTGACGGCGTATTTTATTCCGTACCCCGCAAAAACCGCCACCGCGACGCTCAGCACAATGATAAAGAATTTCTTCATCTGTTATTTTCCCCTTAATCATAAGAATATACCTATATTATATATTATATAATTTTTTTCGCCTAAATACAATACTATCTTTCATTTTTGCCGTTTAAAATATAAAATAGCCGACGCGGCGTCATAATTCGCGCCCAAAACCGACATCTTTTCCTTTATAAAATCACTTCCGCCGCTTTCGAGAGCCTTTACAAGCCACGTCACAAACGCGTTATCGTCCGCCTTGCGTATTTTTTCAAACACGCTGTCGGTTTTTATCTGCGCGGCAGCAGCGTATTTTTCATACTCGCTCATCATAAGATTCGCAAGCGCCTTTACGGTGTACACCCTTTGCGTGTCAATATCGAACACCGACGCGGCGCATTCAATGCCGCGGATAAGCTCCTCGGAATATTTTCCGCGCGCTCTGTTGTAATCCGCCGTTTTAAATGCGTATATATCGCCCTTAAAGCGTCCGAACGCCTTCATACAATCCGTATATCCCTCGTTTATGCTCCTTAATATGCCCTCCCTGTCAAACTCCATAATGCCGGTCTTGGGTTTGGCGCATTTTATGCTTATAACATTTCTGCCGGCAAGATTAAAGCTTTTGTACACGCCTATTCCCTTTACGTCAACCGTTATGATGTTCTCTATATCCTTATCGAGCATCATATTCACGGGCATATTGTTTGAAACGGCTCCGTCCATGAATGTGTCCGCGTCGATGGTTTTTCTTTTAAATCCCGGCATACTTACGCTTGCCATGAGATATTCGATAATTTTGCCCTGCGGAATATCCGCCTTAAACCTGCACACACCGCTTTTCCTTGTCAGCGAAAACGCCGCCACTCCGAAATCCACCGGTGATTTTCTGAGACGGTCCTCGTCAATGACGCCCCGCAAAAGCTCCTCCAAGGGCGACATATCAAGTCCGTTGTTTTTGTATATTTCCGAAAATATCTCCGCAAAATTTTTAACGGCGAACAAATTATTTTCGTCCCTTATTCCCTCGGGCAAAGCCACTATATCATTTATGGAAATACCCTCCCAAAGCCTTCTTGCCGCCGCGTAATCGCCCTGCGCGAAAAGCGCGCCGTTCACCGCTCCTATGGACGTGCCGGAAATCGCCGATATTTTTATTCTCATTTCACGCAGAGCCTGCCACACTCCCACATGATACGCGCCGCGCACACCGCCGCCCGCAAGCACAAGACCGTATTCCATAATAGTTCACCCTTCTGTATTTTCTTATCCCATTATATCATATATTATGTATTTTTTCCATCCTTTAATTTAGAGGTTCCGCAAGAAATATTTTCCGCGTACCTTGAAATTTCGCAATTAGAATAGTATAATAAAATTTGATGAACCTTGAATGGAGGATTAAAATGGTTATAGATTTCCACACGCATATTTTTCCGGATAAAATTGCCGCCAAAACAATAGACATACTCGAAAAAAACATACAAAGCCGCGGAGCAAACGAAAGGGCTGTAATTCCCGGCACGCTTGACGCGCTCAAGCAATCGATGAAAGAAAACAACATCGCGTACTCCGTTGTTCTTCCCATTGCCACAAATGTAAGACAGTCGAATACAATCAATAAATTCGCGCAGTCTATAAACGGTATCGACGGTATATTTTCATTCGGCAGTCTGCACCCTATGCAGGAGGACTGGGAAAGCACTCTTTACGATATAAAGGAAAAGGGACTTCGCGGAGTTAAGCTCCACCCCGAATATCAGCAGTTTTATATTGACAGCGCGGAATCTTTGCGCATACTGAAAAAATGCGAGGAGCTTGACCTTATCACGGTTCTGCACGCGGGATATGATATAGGCGTCGAGCCGCCCGTTCACTGTATGCCCGAAAGGCTCTCTCATGTGCTTGAATATATAAAGGGCGATAAGCTGATTGCCGGACACCTCGGCGGCTGGCGCGCGTGGGACGATGTGGAAAAATACCTTGTCGGCACACCGATATATCTGGACACCGCGTATACCGCGGATTATATAGACAGAGACCGGATTACCCGAATAATCCAAAACCACGGCAGTGAAAAAATCCTTCACGCCACAGATTCTCCGTGGGAAAAGCAGGGTCACGCGGTTGAAATCATAAATTCACTGCCTGGTTCGGACGAGGACAAGGCAAACATTTTTTATAAAAATGCCGAAAAACTTCTGAAAATAGGTTGAGT
>JAJQAT010000189.1 GCA_021203665.1 Bacillota bacterium | reverse complement strand
AACGGGGCATTGTTTTTGCTTTATAAATGTTGACAAAATAATATTTTCGTGTATAATATAATTCGTGTATAATATAATATATAGGCGTGTACATTTCAACATAAAAATGTTACAAAAGAGCGAATAGGATATACGCTTGATGTTTTCACGCTGCCCACAGCTCGGGTCGGACGCGAAGCACGTAACCCCGATTTTCGGCATTAAGGCTGCGAATTATATATTATATTATATATATGTAGCGATTCTTTCAAAATGCCGCTCAATCGGAATTATGACGGCGGAGCGGACGGTCTGAAAAATAATAATAAAAAAGGGGAGTCTTTCAATGAAAAAATTTTTAGTTGCGGTGCTTGTCTCCGTATCAATGGTTCTTTCGATGATACCGGTTATTGCCGTAGACAACACAATGACCGTTATATTCACCGATGTAACCGCAACGGACACTACAGTGCTTGAGGGTGAGACAAAGATACAGGTCAGCGTCGAGGGCGCGCCGAGCAATGTCGCGATATTGCAGATGTATCTTGATTTCAGCGGAGATTTTTCGTACAAAAGTATAAAATATCTGTATGATACGGACGATGTCACGGTGGTATCTCCGAATGCGGCGTCTTCCAACGCGGAGGGCAGCGTTAAGCTGGCTATGATAGATGTAAGCGGCGGCATGGATTTGAGCGGCACAACGGATTTGTTCGTGCTGACCTTTGACGGCGACGCCGGTGACGAAATGACACTGGAGCTAAACGATCTTGAGGATACATATTATGTGGTCGGCTCCATAAACGGCAGCACGGTATACCCGACCGCTACCACATCGGTAACCGCAAGCGGCAGCACCACCTCAAACGAGGCTGTTTCGGCTGAGGTTACGCTTACAATGGATAAGGTTACAAGCTTCTCGGCGGCTTCGTCTGACGGCAGCTATGTCGGCAGCGGCATCGAGCTTAAAATCACGGACGAGTCCGATACAAGCAACGAATATTACACCGTACTTAACAACGTGTCAATATCCAAGGGCGGACACCGCGACGCTACAAGCACAATTCCCGTATTCACGGTAACAACCGACCTGCTCGCGGGACACACATATACCGTTACGCTCAGCGGTATGGGATATATCACGGCGACGCAGACCGGCGTGACCTTTGAGGACGCCGTTGAGTTTACGAACGACGATTTCATACCGGGCGATTCTGTCAGCAATTCCGTTGTTGACCAGGACGACTATGACTATTTCATGAACGTATATGAAAATGTTTCGTCCAACAGCAGTCTCGAGAGCTACGCTACAGACTTTAACCGCGACGGCGTAACCGATGTATATGATTACAACATACTTCTTTCGGTATACACACCGTCAACAGATACCGATCCTACGGCAACTCCGTCGGCTACGGCTACAACCAAGCCGAGCTCAACGTCAAGCTCGAGCAGCTCAAGCAGCTCCGGCGGCGGCGGTGGCGGCGGCGGTTCGTCTTCGTCGTCCACAAAGGCAACGGCATCTCCCGAGCCTTCAACATCTCCGGACGCTTCGGATACGGACACGGACACGAGTAATTCATCCGATACCGCAGACAGCAAATACTTCACCGACCTTGGCGATTATTCATGGGCGGAGAGCGCTATATACACTCTGAAGGAACAGGGTATCATAAACGGAACAAGCGACACTACATATTCACCCGCAAACAATATAAAGCGCGGCGACTTCATTATAATTCTTGTTAATATGCTTTCCATAGATGACGAGTACACGGAAAACTTCACCGACGTGCCCGAGGACAGCTATTATTATGACCAAATAGGCAAGGCAAAGGCGGCGGGAGTGGCTCAGGGCTACGGCGATGAGTTCATGCCCGAGAACAGCGTTACCAGACAGGATTTAATATCCCTCGCGTACCGCGCGTTCCTTGACGCCGGATACATTGAGGCGGTTGACGATTTATCCGCGCTTGACGAGTTCACCGATAAGGACGATGTGTCGGATTACGCGGCGTCGGCTATGGCGGCTATGGTTCAGGCGGGAGTTATACACGGCTCCGACGGACAGCTCAACCCCAAGGGCAATGCCACAAGAGCGGAAACCGCGGTAATGTGCGCGGCTCTGCTTGAGCTTATGGATTAACAATTGACATTCGTGATAGGATTAAAAGGGGTGAAGGTTTGTGAAATTAAAAAAATTAATGTCGCTTTTTACAGCCGCAGCGATGACTGTGAGTAATTTCGCGGCATTGACCGTTTCGGCGGATTATACCTATGAAGAAAAATCAATGCGTAATGTTTACGTTCGCGCAAACGATACCGAGAGCGGAAATTCCACCACAGTTTATATGGGCGATGATGCAAAGGTTTATTTGGCGGTTGACGATCCGAACAAGGGCGATTATGACGAAACCGGTACTACGGACATCGAAAAGCATATCCAACCGCAGTACGATATGAACGGATATGTTGTTAAGTTTTATTACGATCCAAACTATTTTGAACTTGCGGACAGCGGCACGGGTTATGATTTGAATTACGGTGTAGCTGCGGATTATATATATGAAGCCAGTGATGAGGATTTGGATGGAGATATTGACGATTTCTACATCGGTGAAGATCCGACATTCTATGTGGATAGTGGAAGTAAGAACGGCGACGGCGGCACGGAAACGGTAGGAGGCATAACCTATAATGTTGCGTACATAACTGTTCTGTTCACCGGCTCATGGCTGCCGCAAAAGGCTGACGGCAATGATTCGTGGTATAATATCTGCGAGCTGCCGCTTACCCCGCTTAAAACGGGTACCACGCAGGTGTTTGTCGAAACAAATGCCGAGGTGGAGGATTATGGTCTTACGCTGCTTGCAAAGCACGTAACCGATTATCCGCTGACCTTTGATTTGAACGTGGTTAATAACGGATACCACACTATAAATATCAAAAACAAGCTCAAACCGGACGCGCCCACGGCAACTCCGGGTCCGGGCGAGTATGAAAACGAAGTGGATGTCGAGCTTGTGGTTGACGATGAGCCGGACAGTGAGATATATTACAGCACGGACGGCGGCGAGACCTATCAGGTGTATACCGATCCGATTCATATCGATACAAACACGACGATAATCTGCTATACTCGAAGACAGGACGGAACCGAGAGTCAGCCGGCAACGTATGAGTATACGATTCGCCCGTCCTCTCCGAAGCTGTTCTGGGAAACCACGGCGCTCAATACCAGCCTGGTGCCGGATGTGTACAGCGATGTGAATCCGTACACAGTGTACGTGTCGGACAGCGGCATATACGCGAGCAGCGGCAAGGCGATTGACGATACTAACCAGGTTTATTACACATACTCAACCACCGTTTCAACCGACCTTGTAACGATAGATTACGGCGGAACGGACGCCGAAACCGATTGGGTACAGGTGAGCAAGCGTGACGACCTGGATCTTAATAAGCTGTATATAGACGAAACGCGCACCGTGAGATTGATTACGATAAACTCGAACAGCGAAAAAAGCTATGTTTCGACATATTATCTCGGAATAAAGCCCGCGGATGTGGTTATAACTCCGGAGGGCGGCGAGGTTGACGGCAGATCCGTGGACGTAACCCTTACCACCGAAACCGAAGGCGCGACAATCTATTATACAGTAGACGGCTCAGACCCGCGTGTGTCGGGAATGATTTACACGGGAACGATAACCGTTTCCAAAACAACCACTGTACGCGCGGTTGCGAAATACAACGGCATATACAGTGATGTAACCTATGAAACATACATAATCGAGCCTACGCCGGACGACGCGGTGGACGCGTATCCGCCCGCGGGCGAGTATACGGACGAGGTTGCCGTGGAGCTTACGTCGCCGACGGGACGCGATATTTATTACACGACCGACGGCTCCGATCCGGCGGATGAAACCAACCCGAACAGATATTTATACGATCCGGAAAACCCGATTGTACTGGACGAGGATACAACGATAACGGCGGTGTCCTACGACCCCGATACCGATACATACGGCGAGCCGTACACATTCACGTATACGATAAAGCCGTCCGCGCCGATTCTTTCACCGGAATCGGAGCAGTTTGTATCAATCGGCGAGGTGGCAATTTACAATCCGTGTCCGGAAAAGGATTATATCGTTTACTATACGACCGACGGCACCGACCCGAGAACAAGCTCGACAAGAATAGCTATTACCGGCGACAGCGCTGTTGAAACAATCACGGCGTACACCGAGATTAACGCCGTTACGTATAATCCGGAAACGGACACATATTCGGACGTTGTAACGGAAACCTACGATGTAATAAGCTCAAGACCGGCTAAGCCGGTAATCACGCCCGACCCGGGAGTGTATATACTCGAAAACGGCAGTACCGATACCTATACGGCGCAGTTCCTGCCCGTTCAGGACGGCGTGACGATTTATTACACCGTCGCATACGCGAGCCAGGGCGAGTATCCCAAGGGCGACCCGAATATCGGATATTACGATGAAACAATCACCTATACCGCGGGCGATGAGATACCGCTTATAGGCGAGACGATTATAAAGGCTGTTGCCGTAAACGCGTTCGGTATTCGAAGCGATTTGGGTACATTCAGCTATACCATAACGCCCGACGTGCCGGATATTCCTCCGAGCGCGGTGCTGTCCGAGGACCTGAACCCGCTCAGAGTGGTGGCTGTGCCCGGAAGCACGGTTACATACACGATAGGCGAGAGCAACGCCGGCTTCACAAACACGCTCACCGCGCCGGATGACGGAGTGTTCTATATAGACCCCGCGACCGGTCAGGCATATGCCGACGAGGATTTGACGACCTTGCTCGGCGAGGAAAACACATCCTACGCTATGCCTACCGATAAGATTGAGCTGACAATTTCCTGCGAAAAGGACGGCGTAACAAGCGGCGAAAATTACAGCGTTTACACAATTTCGTCAAGCGGCGACCTTGCCGCGCCTTACGCGGATAAGGATTCCGGCGAATACGAGGAAATCCTTGACGAAAACGGAAATCTTCTTTCCGTAAGCCTGTACTGCATAACAAGCGGAGCTACGATACAGTATAAGACCGCGTCCGAAACAGATTGGCATGATTACGATGCGTCAGAGCCGATAGCGATTAATGACGATACCGTATTGAATGTACGCGCGGAAAAGGACGGCGAGTACAGCAGTATTGTAAGCTATGTTTACATATTTGTACCGCCCGCGCCTGTTATAACTCCCGTATCGGGCAGATACTCCGACACGCTGGATGTTGTAATTTCCGTTCCGGACGGCGTGCCGTCAGACAGAAACTATACTATCTATTACAGAAAGGCTACCGACTCGGCTGACGTAAGATACACAGGTCAGGCGATAGAGATAACCGAAAGCGCGTCGCTGAGGGCGTATATAGTTGAGGACGACCAGACCGACGACGCGAAATACAGCGATTCCACCGCGGTTTACTACATAATCGACACCACCGCGGCATACGGAAAGGTTTCCGTTGCGTCGCCGTATGATACGCGCAGCGTGTTCTACACGTCGGAAATAATCACAACTCCGTACTCCAACGGTATTGAGCTTGTTTCCAACAATTCCGACGCGACAATCATGTATTATTACACGTACACGCGTACCGACGGAACCACGGTTTACTCCGCTTCACAGCTGACATACGACACGCCTATTATGGTAACGTCGTCCATGACGGGCATAACAATCACGGCATGGCTTGTTGACAGCAACGGCGCGGAAATCGCGGACAGCCGCGATACCTTCACCTACAGATTCGTTGATACAGACACGCTCGGCGTGCCGACAACGTCTCTCGATGAGAGCGTCGAGTATCCGACCGGTACAACGTATACGCTTATTAACGCGTATCCCGATGATGACGCGATAGCTATTTATTACACAACCGACGGAAGCGATCCGACAGACCCGGACAATCCGAACCGTATATTGTATAATGACGGCGATTTGCTTACATTGACGGATAATCCGACCACCATAAATGCGGCGTATGTTGTCTCGGTGGACGATGATGAGCTTTACGGCGATATAGGCGAGTACACCTTTACAGTGACCGATACTGTTGAGGAAACTCCGACACCTACGCCTACGGCTACAACCTCGGCAACCAAGAAGCCGAGCAGCGGCGGAGGAAGCAGCGGCGGAGCTACAAGAGCTACCGCCACACCGACTGTTTCTCCCACAGAGGAGCCGGAGGCTACCGAGGAGCCTAATATCGCGGGCGAGCATGAAGCCTACATATCGGGTTATCCCGACGGCAGTGTAAGAGCCGAAAACAATATCTCGAGAGAGGAAGTATCGCAGATTATATTCCGAATCATGGAGGACGACGCTAAGAATGATTACGTTCCGACAGGCGAGGAATATCCGGATGTGGCGGCAGACAGATGGTCGGCTCCGGCTGTTGAATATCTGAGCATTAAGGGTATAATACACGGCTATCCGGACGGTAATTTCATTCCGGACGGCGAGATAACAAGAGCGGAATTCTGCACGCTGATTACCTATTATTTAGGTCTTGACGCAAGTGATGCCGAAGTGCCGTTTGATGATATAACCGATGAGCATTGGGGTTACGGATATGTAAGCGCGCTTTATAACGCGGGCTACATAACCGGCTATGAGGACGGTACCTTCAGACCGGACGCGCAGCTCAGCCGCGCGGAGGCTGTCACGGTATTCAACCTGATTTTGGGCAGAACCCCGCTGCTGGAATACCTGCTCACAACGGACTTCAATCCGTTCAATGACCTTGAGGAGGACACATGGTACTTTGAAAAGGTTCTCGAGGCAAGTATAACTCATGAATATGAGCTTAACGAGGACGGCTATGAGGAGCCGTGGTACCTCGAATCCGATGAGGAGGAAGAAGCCGAGGAAACGGATACGGAGGAAGAAACGGATACATCCGAGGAAACGGATGAAACGGACACCTCCGAAGAAACGGATGAAACGGACACCTCCGAAGAAACGGATTCCACGGAAGAAACCGAATAATTTTTACGGGCGACCCTTGCGGCCGCCCGTTTTTTGTGCGCTGCACTCTTGGCTGTCGTTTTGCGCCCCACGTCGGCATAAGCCGTAAGAGGGGAGCTGTCGCCGTAGGCGACTGAGGGGTTATCCCCGTATTTTCCATTGTCTCATCCGTTGTCGTAACCTCCTTAAATTTTTGTACAAAAATATGACAGTTTACCGTCGTGTCAAGG
>JAJQAT010000020.1 GCA_021203665.1 Bacillota bacterium | reverse complement strand
AAATTAATATGGTAAAATTGTATATATATGATTGGTTTTCCGAAACGGCATATGTGAAAACTAAAAAAATATTTTTAAAATAAAGGGTTGATTAACTATGAAACGAGGAATTTCTGTTATTTGTTCATTGGTTATGCTCTTGCAATTATTGTCAGGCACGCTGACGGTATTTGCAGAGGACGACGAAACGGTCGCTTATGAAGTGCCGGACAGTCCGGCGGTTACATACAATATGAACATTGATTGGAAATTTACAAAAGCAACAGGCACGGTGTACCCGCTTGCGAGCGCGGCGGCGAGTGTTGTCGATGCGAACGGGTATCAGTTCTATGATGTCGAATATGACGACAGCGAATGGGAAACGGTGTCGGTGCCGCACGCGCCGAACGCCGAGGATTCGTTTGACGATAACTGCTACGACTCCGGCGAATCGGGAGTATGGCGCGGATTTATGTTCTACAGAAAGCACATAACCGTACCGGAAAGCGATGCGGGAAAAAAGCTTTTCCTTGAATTTGAGTCGGTTCGCCAGACGGTTTATTTGTACGTAAACGGCACTCTTGTAGGCTACTACGAGGCGGGCATTACCGCCATGGGCTTTGATATAACGGATTATATCAATGTCGGCGAGGACAACGTAATCGCGGTAGCGACGGATAACTCGTCGGACAGAGGTCAGTCGGATTCGTCGCTTGTGACGCACGAAACAATCCCCGGAAGCGCGGCGGGCGCGGCTGACGGCTACACGTTCCAGTGGAACACAAAGGACTTTAACGAGATCCAGGGCGGTATCACGGGTAATGTAAATCTTTACGCGAAGAATGATATTTATCAAACACTGCCCCTGTACAACAACCTAAAGACAACGGGTAACTATATCTACGCGAGCGATTTTGACATACGCGAAAAAACCGCGACTATAACTGTTGAGGGCGAAATAAGAAACGAGACTGACAGCACGGAGGATATAACTCTTGAGGTAAACGTGGTTGATAACGACGGCAATCTTACCGCATCGTTCTCCGAGACGGCAAGCGTTGCGGCGGCAACGGACGCGGGCGAGGTATATCAAACGGTCGTTCCCGATGACGCTTACGAGGATGACCCGGCGGCGACAAACGCGGACACCGTTGACGTTACTAAAATAGTCGCAAGCGCAACGGCGACAGACCTGCGCTTTTGGAGTCCCGATTCGCCGTATCTTTACGATGTTTACACGGTGCTGAAGGACAGCGACGGCAATGTTCTTGACGTTCAGAAAACCACTACCGGATTCAGAAAGGTAGAATATGACATAGAGGACGGCGGTCTTAAAATAAACGATTCGCCGGTATGGCTCACGGGCTACGCACAGCGTTCCACAAACGAGTGGGCGGTAATCGGTGTTGCGAACGATTGGCTCCAGGACCTTGATATGCAGTGGATAAAGGAATCGAACGCGAACTTCATCCGTTGGATGCACGTTGCGCCGAAGCCGTCGCAGATTCGCTCGGGCGATAAATACGGAGTTGTTTCCGTTGTTCCCGCCGGCGATAAGGAGGGCGACGTTGACGGCAGACAGTGGGATCAGCGTGTCGAGGCTATGCGCGACGCGATGATTTACTACAGAAATTCCCCGTCGGTAATTTTCTGGGAGGCGGGCAACGCATCTATTTCGGCTGAGCATCAGCAGGAAATGACCGATATGAAAAATTTGATAGACCCGAACGGCGGACGCTTCTCGGGCTGCCGCTCGCTTTCATCTACAGATCAGATTGAAGCGGCGGACTATGTCGGCACTATGCTTAACCGTTACGCGTCAAGCGCGACAAGCGCGATGTCGTCGGCGAACAAATACGTTCCGATAGTGGAAACGGAGTACGCGCGTGACGAGGCTCCGAGAAGAGTTTGGGACGATTATTCACCGCCCGATTACGATTACGATAATAAATGGCTCGGCGACGGCGGCTCAAAGACCGACGGCTACGACATTTGGGACGAAACCTCGGAGGATTTCGCGGTTACGGACGTAACCGCGTATGACGAGTTCTACAGCGACCGTGTGGGCGGCTCAAGCGGCAACGATTATTACAGCGCGGCGGCTATAATGGTATGGTCGGACTCGAATATGCACAACAGAAACACCGGCTCCGAAAACTGCCGTACCTCCGGTAAGGTTGACCCGGTAAGAATCAAAAAGGAAGCGTTCTACGCAATGCAGGCGGCTCAGGCTACGGAGCCGACAATCCATATCGTGGGACACTGGAATTACCCCAAATATATTGAGGGAGACGAGGAAAACGGAAATTATTGGTATGACCTAAAGACCTTTAACGGCACCTATTGGGAAAAGACGGGCGAGCAGGCTCAAAGAGATCCCACAAAGAAAACGGTTTACGTTATAGGCTCCGCGGACGTTTCAAAGATTGAATTATATGTAAACGACACTCTTGTAGGCACCTGTTCAAAGCCGACAAGCACCTTTGTTTACTCGTTCCCGAATATCGACGTTACGCAGTCGGGCGAGGTAAGCGCGGTTGCTTACGACGCGAGGGACGAGGTTATCGCCGAGGACGCGATAACGACCGCGGGCGAAGCGGCAACAATCAGACTTACTCCGGTTACGGGTCCCGACGGACTTATCGCGGACGGCAGCGACATAGCGTATTTTGACGTTGAGGTTGTTGACGCGGACGGCAATGTTTGCCCGCTAAACTATGATAAGATTAACCTTTCCGTAAGCGGAAACGGCGTGCTTTTGGGCGGCTATAACAGCGGCGTAGACGATAAGATTACCACGCATAAGGACTATGTTTACGCGGAATGCGGAACAAACAGAGTATTTGTGCGCTCTACGCGCGAAGCGGGCGCGATTACTCTTTCGGCTTCGTTCGACGGTCAGGCGGCGGTTACATCAACTATAACATCAACCGCTCTCGAGCTTACGGACGGACTTACAACCGAGGCACAGCGTTCATACGAGCAGGGCGAGGTTCCCGAAACCGTAACATCCGAGGTTGACCCGCTAAAGGCTCTTGCAAGTGAATTTACGGTTGACTTTGACGAGGAAAGCGGCAACACCGAAATCGTTGACCCTCTGGAGGATGTTGACACATACAAGGTTCAGTATAACGGCACCGACTGCACGGACAATTACACATCCGTACCGTACCGCCCCGACTCGACAACGGGCGTTCTGTGCGACGTTATAACCACACTTGACATATTAAAGCAAAACGCGAACTCAAATATCGAATACACTGTTGTAACCGAGGGCGATTTGCCCGCAGGCTATGACGGCGCGCTTCCGTACGTGTCGATAACGGGCGGACTCAAGGACGGCTACACACAGATTGACGTTGTAAACGCGTCCACGACGCTCTTTATAAACGGCGGCGAGGATAAGAACCTTATGAACGCCGAGGTTGAAACAAGCGGCGATGAGGTAATTGCGGATATATCGGCGGTTTTGAGCTATATAGACGGCGTAAGCTACTCGCTCAATACCAACGCCAAGACCGCGAACATGGTCGGCGCGGCTGTCGACGGCGACACGCGCAGCGCGTTCCTGGAATACGCGGACGGTACCGTGAGAGCCATCGCTATAACTCCCGTTGAGGACGGCAAGCTGATATTCGCGAGCTATGACGGCGGACTTCTCGAAAACGTAAGCCTAAAGACGGTTAATCTCGAAAGTCTCGGCTCATACAGCGACTATGCGCTCCCGTCGGCTTTCGCGGACGCGGAGGACGTCAAGATAATGCTTTGGGCATCTGATATGGCAACGCCGCTTTGCGATTACGTGACATCCAATGATAATGAAACCGTTTCAACCGCTTCAATCGGCGGCACGGTATTCTATGACGCGGATGAAAGCGCCGCGGTAAGCGTTAATTTGGACGATGAGGATTACGAGGACGATTATGACGGCGCGGAGGTAACGCTTGCGTCGGCTGATGTAAGCCTGTTCGCGGACGGAACCGCGGGCGAGCCTCAAACGCTCGATGTTCTTGTGGCAAAGCATGAATGCGAATCGACATCCATAAGCGATAATCTCACAATCGAGGACGGCGCTCCTGACGGAACGAAATATATCAAAACCGGAGACAGCGGAAACAACACATATGGAGAATACTGCTTCCAAAGCGAGTTTACCTACGGCTCCAATACCACAGAGGATATTATGTTCTCGCTCGACGTAAGATTTGACGAGGAGTACTCGGGATTCACAGCCGAATCAAACAGCGACTCAAAGGTAGCCGGAGCGGTTGTTCTAAAGAGCGGTGTGATTCAGGTTCAGCGAAGCAGCTCGGATTATTCAAGCACGGGAATTTCGGTTGATTCCGATACATGGTATCATATTTCAATGGTGGGACGCTACAGCGCGTCCGACGCGAATATTGATATGTACGTATGGAAATACGGCGATGACGGAAGCTTGACATATTTGGGCAGCGCGGCAAGCATTGCGCTGAGAAATCTGTCGGCGTCAAACAACAGCGGCGCGTCACACTTGAATATCCTTGCCAACACCAGCGTTGACAATATGTGCGTTTACAAGCTTAACGCGGACACATTGACGCTCAGCAGCTCATCCGATACCGTTAAGGCGGGCGCGACATTGCTATTCACCTACAGCGCGACAAGAGCGGGCGGATATATAACAAATCCGTCGGTTACATGGGAGGTTTATGACGCAAATAACGAAAATGCTCTTAATGACGAAGAGATAACCATATCAGAGAGCGGTCTTTTAAGCGTCGGTGCGGACGCTCAGAAGCAGACTGTATATGTCCGCGCAACGTCAACCGTATCCGATACGGTATACGCGTCAAAGGCGGTTGAAATAGACGCTATAGACACCTCGACCGACACATACGACACCCTTACCCTAACCGCTGACGGCGACACCGTAAGAGTGAACGAGCCGCTTACGCTTACAGCCGCGGCGACGCTTAACGGTGAAGCGGTTGACCCGATAAGCGAGGACGACTTGTTCTGGTATGTATACAACGAGGGCAATTTAAGAGAGGTCGGCAATAAGAACATAACCATAGAGGACGGCGTTTTAAGCGTCACCGAGGACGCTGTCGCGCAGACCGTAACCGTAAAGGCTATGAATCTGTCGGGCAGTGTTTCGGGAACGTACACCGTTGAAATACTTCCCGCAAATATGAATTACGGAAACGAGGATGAATACACCGATACCTACGCGTCCTCGAACGCGTGCGAGGAATACATCTCCGATGCGACGCTTACCGAAGGCTCATGGGACGGCTCCGCCTATTACACCGTAACATCCGGCTATGACTTCGAGGGCTTTTCATCCGACACCACAGCGGACGTTATCTACTCCGCCGATATGCAGTTTGCAAACGACGGCGCGGGCTGGACGGTTTACAATAACAGCAAGGGCAAGCTCGGCTTGCAGCTTTCATCATCGGGAACCACCCTTAACGCGATAGGCGCGAGCAATAAGGTTGTCGGCTCGATGACGATAGACAATACATCATGGTATAATATTCAAATAATGTGCGCGACCGGCAACAGCGGATCCGGCACGTCCTACGCGAGACTTATCGTGTATAAGTACGACGAGGACGGCAACAGAGTTCACCCGACCACGGGCGAGGTTGGTGTTCCGTATGTATCATCGGATGTATCGCTCAGAAATCTTGACGAAAGCAGCGCGAACCATATTTGCGTGAGTGCGGGAACGAATGTAGACAATGTGCTTAGTATGTACGTTTCGCCCGATACGCTCGAATTAAGTCTTGACACGGAGAGTGTGCTTGCCGGCGCGACGGCTCAGGCCACCACGACGGCATCGAGAAAGGGCGTTGTGTTCCCGTATCTTAGCACGAGCCTAATCTCGTATGAGATTTACGATTCGGATAACGCGTACCCGCTCGGCTCCGACAAGATTACAATCGATTCATCGGGTAAGATTACGGTTGACGCTCTCGCGGACGCGCAGGATGTGTACGTAAGAGTAAGCTCGACAAGCGGCGGCATGAGCGACAGCGTAAAGCTCACGATTAAATCCTCGGATATATTCGAGATAACAAGCGCGGGCTTTGAGGATGACACATATTCGGTTATCAAGAGAATAAAGGTGAACAAGAATTTCTATTATACCGATGACGTTACGTTTGTTGTGGCGGTATATGATGAAAACGGCGAGGTAACCGCCGCGGCGGTAAAGAAGGCATACGGAGACCAGCTTTCGCTCGGCGAAAACAAGATTGCGATAAATCTGACCCTGCCGGAGGACTTCGATAAGGATACCGACACAATTAAGGCTTACGCGGTAACGAATTTGTCCACGTCAACCAAGACGGACGGCGCGGAGCTTGCGGTTGCATCGTCAACCGTGTCGGGCATTCCGAGCTTCGACGACACCGCAAAGGTTGTTGTGCTTGTATTAAAAACGGACGCGGATGAAACAAGCGTAACCGCCGGCAATATTCTGTACTTCACGCAGCTTTTGGGCGGCGATATTAGCGGTAACACGCTGAATCTCCCGATTACACCCGAAAACGGAATGACAGTGAAAATTGCCGGAAATGTAAGCGGCGTTCACACCATAGCGGTCGGAACGCTTGAATAAAAATTCAATCGCTTTATTAAAAATTAAAAAACGCGGGGCGCGTCATCAGCCGCGCCCGCGCTTTTTTGCTTGTAAACCGAAATCCGCCTTTCACCTCGTATGGGTCGGCACTGCGTGCGACCCGTAAGGCTCCCCTAAGAGTGGAGGCTCCCGCTGCCGCAAATGCACCTCGTAGGGGTCTGTTCGACTTTGCAAAGCAAAGCCGACGACCCCGACGATCCTAAGGCTCCCCTACGAGGTGAACGATTTGCTTAGCAAATCGTAGGCTTAGAGCCGCAGGCTCGTAGCCGTAGCAAAAGAGCTGTCGCTGTAAGCGACTGAGGGGTTTGCGCCGCACTTGAAATGAATATAAAATTTTTTATCTTTCCTAATGTTCTTTTTGCAGCAAAAAGAACCAAAAACTCAAAGGGGGATTTCGATTTCCCCCTTTGGAACCCCTTGAATCGACTAAGGGAACTCTTTGTTCCCTTAGAACCCTCCGCTGCCGCTAAACCGCAAATCCACCTCGTAGTGGGCGCCCATTGGGCGCCCGAATCCCTCCACCACCTTCGGTGGTCCCCCTCCCTTTAACAAGGGAGGCTAAACCCCTCCGTCACGGCTTGCGCCGTGCCACCTCCCCTAGATAGGGGAGGCTCACGTCCTGACGGCAATTCATCT
>JAJQAT010000029.1 GCA_021203665.1 Bacillota bacterium | reverse complement strand
ACACTATGTTAGACGTTGATTTTTTTAAAAAGTTCCGCTTTTTTTCAAAATTTATTGAAATTATTTTTTTTTCATATATAATAGATATAAAAAAGGGGGATTTACATGGCGAAGAAGTATTACGCCGTCAAAAACGGCTTTCACATAGGGATTTTCAACACGTGGGACGAGTGTAAAAGGGAGGTGTCGGGATATTCCGGCGCGGAGTACAAAAGCTTCGCGAGCCTTGACGAGGCGCGTGAGTATGTGTCGGTGGATACGCAAGCGGGCAATAAAAATATCGCCACGGCTTACGTGGACGGCAGCTATAATATCAAAACAAAGGTGTTCGGCTGCGGAGTGGTTATTTTCCTAAAAGAAAAGGAAATAATCTTCAGCAAAGCCTTTTCCGATCCCGACCTCGCGCAAATGCGCAACGTCGCCGGAGAAATCGAGGGCGCGAAAGCGGCTATGCAATACTGCGCGGATAATAATATAGAAGAAATTCGGATTTATTACGATTACGAGGGCGTGGAAAAATGGTGTACCGGCGCGTGGAAAACCAACAAGCCCGGCACAATCGCGTATAAAAAATTTTATGATGATATAAGTAAAAAAGTACGGGTGGATTTTGTTAAGGTAAAGGGTCACAGCGGCGATAAGTATAACGATATGGCGGACCGCCTCGCAAAGGACGCCGTGGGTGTGGAGTAAAAGACGGAGCTATAAGCGGCGGGAATGAGCCTCCCGCCGCTGTCTTTCTCTCTTTTTCTGTTTTGACTTTCTTTTTCCGTCTTTTTCTTATGTTCTTTTTGCAGCAAAAAGAACCAAAAACTCAAAGGGGGATTTCGATTTCCCCCTTTGAAACCCCTTAAATCGACTAAGGGAACTCTTTGTTCCCTTAGAACCCTCCGCTACTACTATGCCGTCAATCTGCCTGCTATCCGCAGAGATTGGCGCCACGGGCAACCCGCGTTTACCGCAACTCCAAAGCCTCCCCTACTAGGGGAGGTGGCACGGCAAAGCCGTGACGGAGGGGTTTGTGTACAAATTTTGCTTATTATAAAACAAACCCCTCAGTCACTTCGTGACAGCTCCCCTAAGTAGGGGAGCCTTACTTGCCGTTGCCGTCAATGTGGCGCAAACCCTCATCCGTCGGCTGCGCCGACACCTTCCCCCAAGGGGAAGGCTTAGGGGACTGCGGCGAATTTGCTTAGCCTTCCCTTGGGGGAAGGTGGCGCCCGCCGTAGGCGGGTGACGGATGAGGGTTGGGCTCCTTTTAAAGGGGATGCTTATGATTGCCGCAAATTTTTAAACCCCTCAGTCATTGTTGATGACTGAGGGGTTTTATCAATTATCAATATTTTTTCAAATCACAATAAACTCTTATCCAGCCGGCGTCGGATTCCTTGCTTGGAACGTCCTGCCAGATGTATATCAAATCATTCTCAACCTTTACGCTGCCGTTGTGAATTTCCTTTTCATCGTCGTCGTTCATTATAACGGAGCTTGGGTCGAATTTTATATAATACGCGCTCTCGGAATTATCGTCCCTGTCGAGGGCGAAATCGAGCGGATTGATGTTTTTATTGCTGTTTGTGATTCTCATGCCGTCGGGATAATAGTAATAATCCCCGTTGTACCTTACTATGGACGCGCCGAAATCCTTGCCGCCGTCCTCCTGCGACGCCTCCTCGACGAAGTCGTTCCAATCCCAGGACGCAAGCTCGAATTTGCCGTTTATTCCGCCGTCCACCACAAGCGGTCCCATTTCCTCGCTGCCTATAACGTCTATGATGAACGACGCGTAGGCACTGCCGTCCCAGAGCGAGTTGGAATTTACCTTGACGAAAAGACGCGTCTGTCCCGCCTCGGACATATCAAGCTCGTCAGCGATGATTGTGTACTCGCTGCTGCCCAGCTCCGCCGACGCTCCGCCAACGTAAACGGCGGTTACCTTCAAATTCGTTATTACCTTGTCCACCTCTGTACCGCGGAAAATCATTTTTGACGGATGATCGCCGTCAAGGGATTGATTTTGATAGTACGTGTCCGGTCCGCTGACCATAAGATACGCTATTTTTTCGCCTATGGAGCGCGTTTCGCCAATTTCCACGCTGACATCCTGCATAAGGGAAAACTTTATCTCCTTGGCGGATATATCCCTGTGCTTTTTGCTGTACAGCATGAGCTTCTCCTCGCCGGTCTGAATATAATAATCGGACGGCGAAAACTTATCGCCCTCTCCGGTTCTGTCGTTAAGGGACGAGATGAGCTTTTGATAATTTCCGTTCGCTATAAGGTCGTGCCAATAGGTGCTTCCGCTTTCGGTTTCCTCCGCGAGAACGGTTGAAAGTATGCTCACCATATTGTTCATATGGCTCTCGCATTTAGCCTTGTCGCGGTTGGTGACGCACTGCACCAGGGACGGGACGATTATAAGCGCCGCGAGCGTGATTACCGCGATTACCACCGTTATTTCCGCCGGTTTGATTTTTATTTTCGGCAGTGTTATTTTTTTGTTTTTTATTTCCTGTAAATTGAATTGCTTCAAGTGATTCACCTCAAAAATATAATGGGACGGATTATTTTTGCAGCCAGTCGCCGCCGCCCGCAAGCTGAGCTTGTATTTCCTTTTCAAGCTCGCCGTCGGAGCCGCTTTCGACCCTGCATATTACCTTGCTCTGTGTTGTGAACATAACCCGAACGTAAAACTTATCCTCTACCTTGTCGTAAATTCGTCCAGCGCTCGTTGTGCCGCCCGCCATTGTGTACGGGGAATTTGAAATAAATCCCACCTGTCCGATGATGGGCAGACGCGCGATAATCGCCTCGGAATCGTACTTGTTTGAGGGATCCTTTTCGCAGACAAGCAAATTTCCTATGCTAAACGGCTTTTTGCCGTAGTAATGCGAGAAGCCCGTTATTGTAACATACATATTTTCCTGCATCAAAATCGCCCCCAAATTAAACATACTTATAAAATATATTATATTGTATCATTTTTCGACAGGTTTGTCCATAACTAAAATTCCCTCTCCGTCAAATATCGGTATAAAGCTCTCCTCCGCGGCGCCGCCCTCCTGCACAAAGGCGTTCTCCACGCCTATATCGGCGGCAAAATCTATTACCTCGTCATATTCCTCCCGCGTGACGCGGCGGTTTATTTCCGGATAAGCCTTTACGCGCTCCATGGGCGTGTATTGGCTCATTATGCTCATATAAATATCATTGCCGTAGGTTTTATACAGGTATTCCACAGCTTTTTTTGAATTTTCAATATGCGACGGCAGTACAAGATGCCGCACAAGCGTTCCGCTCCTCATGATTCCGTCCGCGCCGAAAACGCATTTGCCCGTCTGGCGCACCATCTCCGCCAAAGCCGCCATTGCCGTTTCGGGATAATCCGCCGCGTTTGAATACCGCTTTG
This sequence comes from Bacillota bacterium, assembly GCA_021203665.1. Taxonomy (GTDB): domain Bacteria; phylum Bacillota; class Clostridia; order UBA1381; family UBA1381; genus Hominilimicola. The sequence continues at coordinate 30,345 of JAJQAT010000029.1, read as the reverse complement.
CGGCGGCGCCGGCAATATATTTAAAATCCGGCATATAAATATCGATATAGCCGTCAAGCATTTTCAGCGTTTCCACGCTTTCATATCCGCCGCAGTTATATAAAATCGGAATGTTAAGTCCCCTTGCCTTGTCCAAAGCCTCGATTATATGCGGCACATAATGGGTGGGCGTGACAAGATTTATATTATTCGCGCCTCTTTCCTGCTGCTCGAGGAAAATTTCAGCCAATCTGTCCGCCGTTATTTCAAAGCCTATTCGTCCCTTTGCAATCTCTCCGTTTTGGCAGTATACGCAGCCCAAGCCGCAGCCGGTAAAAAACACCGTTCCGCTGCCGCTCCCGCCCGATATACACGGCTCCTCCCACATATGCAGCGACGCTCGCGCGGCGTACAGCTTGTCGCTCATTCCGCAGTACCCCGCGGCTGTGCTCCTGTCAACGCCGCATTTCCTCGGACACAAAACGCATTTTTTATAATAATTCATCACAATATTTCCATAACCTCGCCAAACGCCTTTACCGTTTTTTCCAAATCGTCGTCGGAATGAGCGCCGCTCAGGAACACGGACTCAAACTGTGACGGCGCGAGATATATTCCTCTTTTCAGCATCTCGTTGAAATATTTCTTAAACCGCTCCGTGTCCGATTGGCTCGCCGTTTTAAAATCCGTTACCTCCGCGTCCGCGAAAAACACGCTCATCATCGAGCCTACTCTGTTTACCCTCGCCGCGACTCCGTTTCTTTTCGCGGCGGCGGTAAATTCCCTTTCGAGATATTCTCCCTTTTTTTCGATTTCTTCATATATATATGCGTGAGTACGCAGATATTCAAGCTGCGCGTTGCCCGCCGCCATGGCGAGCGGATTGCCAGACAGCGTTCCCGCCTGATAAACCGGTCCCGACGGCGAAACAAATTCCATTATATCCCGTCTTCCGCCGTAGGCGCCCACGGGCATACCGCCGCCTATAATTTTTCCGAAGGTAATTATATCCGCGTCCACGCCGAATCTGCCGGACGCTCCCGAAAGAGACAGCCTGAACCCCGTCATTACCTCGTCCATTATGAACACGCTGCCGTATTCCTCGGTAAGAGAGCGCAATTTCACCAAAAATCCCTCTTTCGGCGGCACAACGCCCATATTGCCCGCGACCGGCTCAACGATAACCGCGGCTATTTCGCCGCCCATTTTCTCAAAAGATGCCTCAGCCGCCTTTGTATCGTTATACGGCAGCACAAGCGTGTATTTCGCAAAATCCTCCGGCACTCCCGCCGATGACGCGGCACCGAATGTGGCAGCGCCGCTGCCGGCTTTAATCAAGAGCGAGTCGCTGTGTCCGTGATAACAGCCCTCGAATTTTACTATGATATTTCTGCCGGTGTATCCTCTGGCAAGGCGCAGTGCCGACATTGTCGCCTCCGTGCCCGAATTTACCATTCGCACCTCGTCAACGCACGGGACCGTAGTGCATATTCTTTTTGCCAGCTCCGTTTCCGCAAGGCACGGCGCGCCGAACGACATTCCTTTATCCGCGGCGGCCTTCACCGCCGCCCTCACGCGCTCGTTGCCGTGACCGAGAAGCATAGGTCCCCACGAGCCTACATAATCGATATATTCGTTTCCGTCTATATCGTATATTTTACTTCCCTTGGCTCTGTCGATAAACAGCGGATTCGCGCCGACATTGGCAAACGCTCTGACCGGCGAGTTTACTCCGCCGGGTATATATTTTTTCGCCTCGGCAAAGGCGGCTTTACTTTTGTCCGTTTTCATAATTTTTTCTCTCCCGTTAAATACAATTACATCAAAAAAATTATACCACTTAAAGCAATACTTTGTCAATTCTCTTGCTTTTTATCGTATTTAGTGGTAAAATTAATTCGATATTCAATAATATCCTTTTTCGGTAAATGCCCTGCCGCATTTTTAAAAGGAGAAGCGAGGCGAAAATCCTCCGCAGTCACGCTGCCGTTACAGTCGGATCGCCTGCCGAAATCGAGCACATTTGTGCCTACGAGCGATGGGACAATGGCAAAATCATCAAGATTTTAAGCCATAGGATAACATCAAAATCCTTACGGCTTTTTTTGGTATGTAAAAACCACAAGTTTTCCGCCTGCCTTAAAGTTTCATAACTATCTTCAAGTCACTTGTGTGCTAAAACATATATTACATAAAAAGGAGAGAAAATTTATGTCTTTAGCAAACAGGAAAACAAAGCTGTTGGTGGCGGCGCTGACGCTGCTGCTGGTCATTCCTATGACAAACGCATTCGCAATGCACATTATGGAGGGTTATCTTCCCGCCGGTTACTGTATCTTTTGGGGCGTTCTGTGCGTTCCGTTCCTTATCGCGGGCGGAATAAGCATGCAGAAGCAGTTTAAAAAGGATAACAAGGTGAAAATACTTCTTGCCCTCGCGGGAGCATTTGTATTTATACTTTCGTCGCTTAAAATCCCGTCGGTTACGGGAAGCTGCTCGCACCCCACGGGCACGGGTCTCGGCGCGATATTGTTCGGTCCGTCCGTTATGTCGATACTCGGCATAATCGTGCTGCTGTTTCAGGCGCTTTTGCTCGCGCACGGCGGACTTACAACTCTCGGTGCGAACACATTTTCAATGGCAATAGCGGGACCCTTTGTGTCCTTCGGAATCTTTAAGCTCTGTCAAAAGCTGAAAGCGCCCAAAGGACTTGCGGTATTCCTCGCGGCGACAATCGGGGACTTGTTTACATACTGCGTAACCTCGGCTCAGCTTGCTCTCGCGTTTCCGGATCAGAGCTTCTTCGCGTCGCTTGTAAAGTTTATGGGTATTTTCGCGACAACGCAGCTTCCCATCGCGATAGCGGAGGGTATTCTGTCGGTTATGATATTCAATGTGCTTGAAAAGAACTGCAAAAGGGAGCTTACTGCTCTCGGCGTTATAAAGGAGGCGTGAGATTATGAAGCTTTGGGTTAAAAATACAATATTGGCGGTTGTGCTTGTGCTGATTATAGCGGTTCCGCTCCTGTTTATGAGCGGCAGCGAATTCGGCGGCTCGGACGATGAGGCGGCAAGCGCGATAAGCGAAATCGACAGCAGCTATGAGCCGTGGTTTGAATCACTGTGGGAGCCGCCCTCAGGCGAAATAGAGTCTCTGCTCTTCTGCGTGCAGGCGGCGATAGGCGCGGGAATAGTCGGCTTTGCGCTCGGCAGAGTAACCTCCAAAAAGAACAAGGAAAATACGGAGCAATGATTATAGATAAATTGGCGTATAATTCAAGGCTGAGAAATATCGCGCCTATTGAAAAGCTTTTATTTTCAATGGCGATGCTTTTTATCTGCATTGCCGCAAACAGCTTCACGGTAAGCGTCCTGACGGCGCTTACCATGCTGTTTCTCATTATATGTATAGGAAAAACACCGACGAAAAACGTCCTTCACCTTATGACGGTTCCGATAGCCTTCGTAATCATGGGAGCGGCGGCAATCGCGATTTCCATAGGAAGGTCGGACGGCGCTATGACAGCCTCCTTTCGCATCGGCGGCGTGTATTTCGGCATCGGCAGAGACGGGCTTATATTGGCGCTTCGCACAATGCTTAAATGCTTCGGCGCGGTAAGCTGTATGTACTTTCTGTCGCTTACCACTCCGATGATAGATTTATTTACTCTGCTGAGGAAAAGTATTATTCCGAATTTTATAATAGAAACGGCTGAGCTTATTTACAGATATATTTTTGTGCTGTTTGACGTTTCAAGCCGGATACGCACGGCTCAGGACGCGCGGCTCGGCTATGACACGCTCAAAACAAGCTACCGCTCGACAAGCTGTCTTGCGTCAAATCTGTTTATACGCTCGTTCCGTCAGGCGGAGAAGACGTACACCGCGATGGAATCGCGCGGGTATGACGGCAATATTAACGTGATTATGCCGAAAAGAAATCACTGCGCGCCGTTTATAATTTTCGCGGTTGTTTTTACCGCGGCGGCTTTGGCGGCGGCAATCCTTTGCGGAAGGGCGGGGATATAAATGAACATAATAGAAACCGAAAGCCTTTATTATAAATACGACGACGGCAGCTACGCGTTATCCGATGTAAGCATCGGCTTTGAAAAGGGGAGGATAACAACAATCCTCGGAGCGAACGGCGCGGGCAAATCCACTCTGTTTCTGAATTTGAACGGCATTTTAAAGCCGGAATCGGGAACGGTAAAATTTATGGGCGAAAGCATAAAATACACAAGGTCGGAAATTAAAAATCTGCGCCGCAGCGTCGGCATAGTTTTTCAGGACCCCGACGACCAGCTTTTTTCCGCGTCGGTATTTCAGGACGTGTCCTTCGGCGCGATGAATATGAAGCTTCCGGAGGACGAGGTGATGAGGCGCGTGAACGACGCGCTCGAGCGCACGGGCATCGCCCACCTGAAGGACAATCCCACCCACGCCTTGAGCTTCGGTCAGAAAAAACGCGCGGCAATCGCCGGAATACTCGTGATGAAACCGGAGGTTATCATTTTGGACGAGCCGACCGCCGGTCTTGACCCGATGGGCGTAAGCTCGCTTATGCACCTGTTAAAGGACATCTGCCAAAACGAGGGGACAACCATCATAATGTCCACCCACGACATAGATGTCGTTCCGATTTATTCGGATTATATTTACGTGCTTGACCGCGGCAGACTGCTTACCCGCGGCACATCATCGGAGGTTTTTAAAAATCCCGATATACTGCGCGAGCATAATTTAAGACTTCCGAGAATTTCGCATTTGCTTGAAATTCTCAATAAATGCGACAACCTTGAAACAGACTTCTCAAAAGCCACCATCGGCGGCGCGAGAGAGGAAATATTAAATCTTATCAGGAGCAAATAATTATGGCAAAATTCTATTCCGTCGGAGTCGGCGCGGGCGACGGCTCATATATAACGCTCGGCGCACTGCGCGCCTTGGAAAAATCGGATATAATCGCGGTTCCGTCAAAAAAAAGCGGCAATAAATCCACCGCGCTTAATATTATAAGCAAAGAGTTCGACACAAGCAAAAAAGAGCTGCTTGAGCTTGAATTTTCCATGTCCTCCGACGCGAAGGAGCGCGAATTATCACGGGAAAAATCGGCGGAAAGAATTATTGCCGCGCTGAAAGCGGGAAAAAACGTCGCTATGATTACATTGGGCGATGTTTCGATTTACAGCACCTGCTCATACGTACACGGCGCGGTCAAAAACGCCGGCTTTGAAATTGAAATAATTCCGGGCATAACCTCTTTCTGCGCCGCGGCGGATAAGGCTCGGATAAGCCTTTGCGAGGGCGGCGAGTCCGTTGCGATTATTCCGTCGGCAAAGGGCGCCGACCTTGAAAAATATACCGCCGATTTCGACACGGTTATAATTATGAAGGCGGGCGCGGATACCGACGGGATTTATGAGGCGTTAAAGCGCCGCGGTATGGAAAGCAACGCGATAGTTTCCTCGCGCGTCGGGATGGAGAACGAATTGATTGAACCGCTGCGGGAGGGAAAGTCCTACGGATATTTCACAACCGTCATTATTAAAAAGAAGGGATTTTAAATGCAGCTGCTTTGCGTCAGCATCAGCCACGAAAAAGCGCCGATAAGCGTGCGTGAAAGGGTATCGTTTACAAAGAAAAAACAGGCTGAAATTCTAAAGTATATAAAACAGAATATCGCGGACGAATGTGTGATTTTATCCACCTGCAACCGATGTGAATTTTATTTGGCGGGCGGGGATTGCAAAAAGACGTTTCTTAATTATTTAGTGTCCCTTGTCGGCGGCTTTGTGGCGGATTATATAACCGTTTACGAAAATGACCTATGCTGCGAGCATCTTATGCTCACGGCGGCGGGACTTAAATCCATGATTTTGGGCGAGGATCAGATTTTAGGGCAGGTAAAGGACGCGCGCGGCTTTTCAAGCGCGAATTTATGCTGCGGCAAGTATTTAAACACGCTGTTCCGCCTTGCGGTTACGGGCGCGAAAAAAGTAAAAACGGAAACGCTCCTTTCAAAAACACCCCTTTCGGCGGCAACCATTTCCATAAAGCTTTGCCGCAATATTTTGGGGACACTAAACAATAAAAATATTCTTATAATAGGCGCGTCCGGAAAAACAGGCTCGATAGTTTTAAAGGATTTACTGTCCCTCGGAAACGTGAATATATACGCGACAGCGCGCACGCGGGGCGGCGGGGCGAGTGATAATAACGGCGCGGTGAGCGTGGAATACGAAAAAAGATACGATAATCTCGATATATACGACGCGGTTATAAGCGCGACCTCAAGTCCTCACCTTACTCTTGAAAGGGATAAGATAGCCTCCGCTATAAAAACGTGTAAAACAAGGGTTTTTATCGACCTTGCGGTGCCGCGCGACATTGAGGTGGCGCAAAACGAAAGCACAATATACAAAAACATAGACGATTTGCTTGAAATCGCCGACGGCAACAACAAAATAAAGCAAAAGGAAATTAAAAAGGCACAAAATATTTTAAAAAAATATACAGACGAATTTCGCGTATGGAAATTATTCACCGAAAATGAGCCTCTTTTTGAATACGCGGAAAATAAAATTGAAAACAACGGCGAAAAATACAAATTTCGCCATAAAATATATGATTTAAAAGCGGAAAACGACTATGCAAGATTTTATGAGTTTGTAACGGCTCTGAAGGAGAAATCGTATGAATATTAAAATCGGCTCGCGCAAAAGCGCACTTGCCATAAAGCAGACCGAGGCGGTAATCGAAAAATTAAAGGAGCATTTCCCCGACGACACCTTTGAAATTGTCGGCATCTCAACAAAGGGTGACCGCCGCCTTGACAAGGATTTGCAAAGCTTCGGCGGCAAGGGCGTTTTTATAAAAGAACTGGAAACCGCTCTGCTGTGCGGCGAAATAGATATGGCGGTGCACAGCGCAAAGGATATGCCGACCGAGATAAGCGGCGGACTTGAAATAGGAGCGGCTCTTCTGCGTGAGGACAGAGACGATGTTTTGGTATACTTTGCCGACACAGAATTATCCGACATTAAAATCATCGGGACGGGCAGCGCAAGACGCGAGGCGCAGGCTAAAAGGCTTTTCCCGAACGCGGATTTTAAACCCATACGCGGGAATATACACACTCGCCTTGAAAAGGTAAAAAACGGCGAATACGACGCGGTTATAATGGCAAAAGCGGCTCTTCGCCGCCTTGAAATCACGGACATACGCACGGCGGATTTGGGCGAAAGCTTTATATGCGCGGCGGGTCAGGGCATTTTGGCTGTAGAAACGGCGGCGGGCAAAATGAAAAAATACACCGACGCGATAAACGACAAAAAAACAATGGCGGAGCTTGACGCCGAGCGCGCGTTTTTAAAGCACGTCGGCGGCGGCTGTCACGCGCCTTGCGGAGCGTCGGCTGTGTCTGACGGAGATAATATCACAATGCGCACATTTTTTGGGGACACTAAAAATGAAATATATCTGAAAATGACCGGCGGCGACCCGAAGCTGCTCGGAAAGAAAATGGCGGAAATCACTCTCGGCAAAATGAAAGGAACTGAATGATGGTATATCTTGTGGGAGCCGGTCCCGGCGGCACCGGTCTTATAACTCAAAAGGGACTTGAATGTATAAAAAACGCGGACGTCATTATATACGACCACCTCGCGAATCCGTCGCTTTTAAGCGGCGCTAAGGACGGCTGCGCGTTGATTTACGCGGGAAAAGCCGCCGGCAATCACCATATGAATCAGGAAAAAATAAACGCCGAGCTTATAAAGCACGGCGCGGAAAAAAACGTTGTGCGCCTAAAGGGCGGCGACCCGTTTGTTTTCGGCAGAGGCGGCGAGGAGGCGGACGCTCTCGCGAAAAATAATATTCCGTATGAAATTGTGCCCGGAGTTTCCTCCTGCTACAGCGCCGCCGAATACTGCGGTATTCCGGTAACTCATCGCGACGCGGCAAGCTCCTTTCACGTCATAACGGGACACGGAAAAACCGGAAAAACCCTTGATTATTCGACAATCGCAAAGCTCGGGGGAACTCTTGTGTTTCTTATGGGACTTTCAAACGCCGCGAATATTTCATCGCAGCTTATAAAAAACGGTATGGACGCCCAAACTCCCTCGGCGATAATTTCAAACGGCACGGCGGAAAATCAAAAAATTATTACGGGGACACTAAAATCTCTGCCCGAATCGGCAAAAAAGGTTTCCTCACCCGCCGTCATCATTATAGGCGGCGCTGTCGAATTGCGCCGCGAGTGGTTTTATCCGTCGGGCAAAAAAATCCTTGCCACGGGTACAAAATCAATGAACGCTCGGATAAGAAGGGCAGCGAAAGGGACGGATATAACGGAAATTCCCATTATAAAAACAGTGCCGCAAAATTTTGAGCTGTTTGATAAAACGGATTTAAAAAAATATACCCATATCGTATTTACAAGCGCGAACGGCGTTGAATTATTTTTTGAGTTTATGAATAAATCCAAAAGGGATATACGTCTTTTATGCGGCGCAAAATTTGCCGCCGTCGGCGAAAAAACAGCGGCGGCTCTTGAAAAAAGAGGAATTTTCACCGACATAATTCCGAAAAATAACCGCGGAGAGGATTTGGCAAAAACGCTCTGCGCCCAATGCCAAAAAAGCGACAGGCTTCTTTTAATACGCGCGGAAAACGGTGCGGACACAATACCGAAAATCCTGACGGACGGTAAAATACAATTTACGGATATGCCGCTCTACCGCACGGAAACGGATTTTTCCAAAAAGGAGCTTTTGAATTTATGTGTCCCCGATACGGATTATATAATTCTTTCAAGCGGCTCGGCGGCAAAGGCGTTTTCCGAAATGGCACAGGCTTATACAAACGCCAAATTTATCTCGATAGGCGCGGAAACCTCAAAAGCCGCGCGGAAATACGGCATTGAAATATATAAAACAGCCGAAAGACCGACCGCGGAAAATATTATTGAATGTATTTTAAAAGACGAAATCTGACGCGCCGCGTTATAATTTACACTGCAATGCATTGGAAGGGGAGATTAAAATGATAAAACGACCGAGAAGACTTCGCGCCACCAAGGAAATACGCGACCTTGTGCACGAAACATCAATAGACAAAACGGATTTGATATATCCGATCTTCGTTATTGACGGCGAAACGGAGGACATACCGTCAATGCCCGGAATAAAGCGCTATTCGCTTGCGGATTTGCCTCAGGCGCTCGGCGAGGTTAAAAAGGCGGGCGTAAAGGCGGTATTGTACTTCGGAATACCGAAAAAAAAGGACGAATACGGCAGTGAGGCGTACAACAACGACGGAATTGTTCAAAAGGCTATCAGGCTCACGAAAAAGCTCTGTCCCGATTTAATTGTAATCGCGGATATTTGCCTGTGCGAATACACCTCTCACGGGCACTGCGGAGTTGTTGAAAACGGCTGCGTCATAAACGACAAAACTCTTCCGCTTTTGGCAAAAGCGGCGCTCTCCTGCGCCGCGGCGGGCGCGGATATTGTCGCGCCGTCGGATATGATGGACGGCAGAGTTGCCGCTATAAGGCGCGTCCTTGACGAGAACGATTTTGAAAATGTGCTTATTATGGCGTACAGCGTGAAGTATTCCTCCTCCTTTTACGGACCCTTCCGCGACGCCGCCGACAGCGCGCCCGCATTTGGGGACAGGAAAAGCTATCAAATGGATTTCCGCAACAAAAAAGAGGCGATTATCGAAACGCAAGCCGATATTGACGAGGGCGCGGACATTGTAATGGTGAAACCCGCCCTGCCCTATCTTGACATTGCGAAAGCAATCGACGACACTTTTAGTGTCCCTCTTGCAATATACCACGTCAGCGGGGAATATTCGATGATTAAAGCCGCCGCGCAAAACGGCTGGATTGACGAAAAATCAATCGTTATGGAAAGCCTTACCGCGATGAAACGCGCGGGCGCGAAAATGCTTATAACATATTACGCGCTTGACGCGGCAAAATGGCTGGAGGAAATGTGATGTATCCAGTAATGCTGAACATAAGCGGCAAAAAATGCGTAATTATAGGCGGCGGCAAAACCGCTTTGCGCAAGGCGCGAAAGCTTGCCGCCTCCGGCGCGGCGGTCACGGCTGTAAGTCCGAATTTTTGCGGCGGCTTTGACTGCGCCGAAAAAATTCAAAAGCGCTATGACAAATCCGATATAATCGGCGCGTTTCTCGTAATCGCCGCCACGGATAACAAATCTCTTAACAGGCAAATCGCCGCCGACGCGAGAGAAAAAAATATTTTAGTGTCCCTCGCGGACGACGCGGAGCATTCGGATTTTATATCCGCCGCCTCGGCGGCAGCGGGAGATTTAACCGTATCGGTTTCCACAAACGGCAAGCTCCCGCTGCTTGCAAAAAGGCTTTGCGCGGAAAAAAGCGCGGATATTGATTTTTACAATTCAATTCTTCCGCTTCTTGAAAAATACAGACAAATTATAATCGCCAATCACGGGGACACTAAACAGGAGCTTATAAATTATATGCTCTCCGATGAGATGCTTGAAATCGCAAGAAGAGATACGGCTCTGTTTGAGGACAAAATAAAGGAAAAAATTCAGTTTTGCGAAAGGATTTAACGGTCAATTTATGAAAAAAGCAATACTTGTTATCAGCTTCGGCACGAGCTATCCCGACACTCTCGAAAAAACAATAGCCGCTGTCGAAAACAGAATACGAAACGAATTTAAAACCGAGGTTTTTCGCACCTTCACAAGCGGAATGATAATAAAAAAGCTCGGGGAACAAAGCGGTATTCACGTCGACACCGTAACGGAGGCGCTCGATAAATTATATTCGCGCGGGTACACCGATATTTTTTGTGTCCCCACTCATATTATGAACGGCGCGGAATACGACAAGGCGTGTAAAATGATTGACGGCTTTAAGGACAAAATGAACATTAGCGTTTCGCGTCCGCTTATTTCGATAACCGAGGACTATTTTGAAATAGTGAATATATTTAAAAAGCGTCTTACGGATAAAAACAGATTATACATATTTATGGGACACGGCAGCGAGCATTTCGCAAATTCGCTGTACTCCGCGCTCGACTATCACTTCAAGGACGCCGGTATGAGCAATGTTTACGTCGGAACCGTGGAGGGCTTCCCCGACCTCGACACCGTAATCAAGCAGGCAAAGAGGCGCAGTATCAAAAGCGTCACTCTTTTGCCGCTTATGCTCGTATGCGGCGACCACGCGCAAAACGATATGGCGGTGGAATGGAAAAAGGCATTTGAGGATAACGGCTTTGACGTCGATTGCTCCCTCGCGGGTCTCGGAGAAACGGACGAAATACAGGAAATGTACTGCGAGCATTTAAGAAATGTCTTTTATTAATAATTACGCAAAAAAGTCCCCGCCGTCAAGCAGGGACATGAGGCTGTAGACAAAACCGATTAGGTTCTGTCTGCAGTCTTTTTACTTTACAATTTTAAGCGTTTCCGCTTCGCCGTATTTTCTGAACACGGTTTTGCCGTCCTGCCAAGTTGTTTCCCAGCCCTCGGACGTGGTTTTCACCGTTCCGTTCACCTCGGCGGTCATCATGCCGCCGTCAAGGAATTTAACCGCCGCTCCGTTCTCCGTCTTTGAGATTTTCGCGGGAAGATTTACCGCCGTCACATTAATATTGTTGTCCTCGCCGTTTTTTGAAATGCTCGCGCCCTTGTCGAGGGACACATAAATGCAGTTATCCTTTTTATAATAAACGCTCGCGCTGACGCAAAACTCGTCCGCCGCGACGCCGTCCGCGAGAATGATTTTCACTCCGGTCGAGCCTTGATAAGCCTCATCATACAGCGGAATATCCTCGCTCTTCGCCCGCGCGGACAAATACAGGGTATCGTCCTCCCATTTCGCGCTCACGAGGCTGTTATACGCCGCCGCGACCATTTTCGCGAGCTGATTTTCCTGAACAAAATTATACCCGTAATCATCGACAAGCGTGCCGACCCTTTTAATTTTTTCCTCTTCCTCCTCGGCTTCGCGGTAGGTATAATCAATATGATTCGCGAACAAAAGAGGAACCTCGTATTTCGCCGAAAGCTGCGCGTACGCGCTGTTTCCGTCGGGAGAGTTTGAAGGCTGGAGCATCAGCTGACCGTTATCGAGATAAAACGGCACAAGAATCGCGTTTTCCGCGCCCACCGCCGGCTCCACCATACTGTCCGGAGCGCGCGAGCCGCTGTTCCAATAAAGTCCCGCCTCAAGCTGGGCGCGGTATGTGCCGTCGTAGCCGCGCGTGTTGTCATAATGCGTGTCATATCCGATTTTGCTTGTATACCACGTATGCTGATTCGCGCCGCCGCCGACAAAATCCAGTCCGTAAGCGGCAAAGGCGTTTTTATGATATTCAAGCTCCCTTTGGTCGTGGAACATATCGGCATGCTCATGAGAGAGCGTGTGCGCGCCTATGTATATTCCCTTATCCTTAAAATAATTTACCTGCCGCAGCAGTTCCTCTTGATACGAGAAATACTCGCTGTCTATCGGCACCGCCATACCGTATTCCAAGGAGCCGGCAATTAAATCCTTATTGCCGTCATTGTCGATGTCATAAAATCTCGGCACGCAGTTTGTGCCGAATTTCAGATGTATATTGCCCAAATAATTACACTCATTGCCATCAAGATAGCCGCTCAAAATATTGTTCTCGTATTTTGCGATATATCCCTCAAAGGTGCCGGCGTACAGCTCGTTCACGCCGTCGTTATCAACGTCCGCGATGCACGGCGCGCACCAGCTCTGACCGCTGTCAATCGTTTCATACTCGCCGAACGCCACACCGTAATGCTCCATATACCCGTAATATATCCTAAGCTCGCCGTTTCTCGAGCCGACAGCCAAATCGGCGATTCCGTCGCCGTTAAGGTCGCCAACGGACGGCATCGCGTCGGTAAGTCCGGTTTCGAGTATAACTCCCTGATTTTCAAGAACCAACCCGCCGAGCGGCTTAAAGGAATATATTTTCCCGTCCTCACTGCCGGAAATTATTTCGGCTATTCCGTCAATATCCAAATCCGCGAGCGCGGGCGACGAAAACGCTCCGACCGAAACGGGCGTTCCGTCCGAGTCGGTAAAAAGCGCGGCGGCGGTAAACTCGTAATTCGTACCCATACCGATTCCGCTGTAAAAATATAAATTTCCGTCGGCACTGCCGCAGATTAAATCCATATTTCCGTCCACGTTGTAATCCGTCGGGCACGGATACGCGCGCTTTATGTAATCATGACTGTCCTCGAAATAGCTTATCGTGTTATCGTAATAATCGAGCGACAGCCATTCCTTGTCCGAAACAAAATGTGTGCCGGAGGAATAGGCGTTCTCATACGGGTCCATCGCGAACGCGCCGTTATTGCTTAAGGCGTAGGTCACGCTCTCCGCCCTGCGGAACCAAATATATTGATTTCTCGCAAGCGAAAACGAGGGAACCTGTCCGTATTTCTCGCACATTTCCGTGAATGTAACCGCGCTGCCGTTCTCTATACCCGTCATATCCTCGCAATACAGCTCCCATGCCGCCGCGGGTCTTGCGAAGCTGCCGAATATATGCTCAACGGCATAGCCGTATTTTTGCAATGACACAAATTCGGCAAAATAGTCGCGCATAAGCTTATTCGCGCCGACCGTGGACGCGGCAAGGTATTCGCCCTCGTCGTCGGAAGAAAGATTATTCACGGAAAAGGCGTTCGGCAAAAGCGGATTGGTGAAAAACACATATCCGTCGCCGTATTGATTAAGCGTGTATATTCCGACTCCGTTCGCGGACGCTATACACTGCGCCGTCGACGGCACAACTCCCACTCCGTAGCTTTGCTTTGAAAGGGTTTCCTCATAATTGGCGTAATTCTTGTAAACGCCGCAAAAATCGCTTATAAGCTCCTGAATTTTCCTGACGGCGCCGCTGTCCGCGCCCTCCCCGTACTCCATATCGAGCGGGCAAGCGTCAAGCGCGACAAATTCCAGCGCACCGATAAAATCGCTGTCAAACACGCCGTACACCTCGTTATCGAGGAACACGCTGCCGCCGTTCGACACATATTCCTGCACCGCCGCGGCGTCAAAGTCCGGCGTTTCGGTGACGCTTTTGTCTATGTAAAGCACGTCATAATCCGAAAGATTGCTTATCTGCGTCACGTCCAGCATTTCCGCCGTTAGCGTCGCGACGGTGGATTCGTTTAGGGCGTTATATGTGTTTTTAGCCGTCACGCTGTCCGCCGCCGAGATTACCGCGGCTTTCAAGGCATCGGGGTTTTCCACCTGCACTGTTTCACCGCAGCCCGCGAGGCACAACGCGAGAATAAATAAGGGTATAAGCTTTTTCATAGGTTTCTCCTTAATAATTCTTGATAAATTATTGCCATTCATCGATTAATTGTGTAAATTCCGGCGAGCCGACATCATAATTAAGATGCTCCGCGTCATAAAAGCCGCCGCTTTCAAACGCGTTTTCCAAATCCAATGTTTCCACATTGTATTCGCCAAGCACCTCTTCCGCCGCGGCGCGCGCCGCATCGAACGCCTCCGGCTTTTCAAACGCGCCGTTCCACGGCATCCAAACCACTCTGACGCGAATATCATTTTCGTTGCAGTATTTGATTATATCCTCCAAAGCGGATATATTTTCCTCAAAGCTCTCCGCCGTTACATCCGAATATATTTCCGCGTATTCCGCCGCGGCAGCCTCCGCCGCCCTCCGCGGCATAGCTCCGCGGTATACGGCTTTGCTCTGCGATATATATTCGTCCAAAAGCGGAGCTTCCTTTTTGCGAAGTCTTTCAGCCGCGCTCTTCAATGCGGGCAAAAGCCTGGCGCGCTCAAAATACACATACGGCTCATACAGCTTTTTATACCATATATATTCCGTATTCCTTTCAATCCCGTCGTAAAGGGTTTGACCGCTCAGACCTATCAAAAGCTCCGAGCCGATATTTATAAATCTTCGGTCTATCATTGTCCGCAAATCCGTAACGGTACCCTCATCGATTCCGAGATTTACATATCCTCCGCCGTTTTGACCCTCAATATACGCGGCGCTTACGGCGCTGTTTCCGAAAAACACCCTGTCCCAGGTTTTTTCGGAGTGCGCGCTCCGCGTTATCTCAAAATCATTTTTCACGAAATAATCGCTGTTTACCATAAAGCCGTTATAGGTCAGCGCCAAATCGCAAACGGCTATCACAAGCACAATAGCTGTTATCGTTACAAATTTTTTCATAGCGTTTCCTTTATCAGCCCTTTTCAATATTCTTCATTTCAAATATATTTATTTGAGGCTCCTTGTAATTTTCTATATAATCAAGCATTTCGTCCTCATCGTCGAATACCTTGTACAGAAGATGACAAGCCTCGCGCAGAAATTTCTGCTCGACCGCGACATTAAGCATATTAAGCATCGCGTCGTAATAGCCGTTAAGATTGAGAATGGCGATTGCCTTGTTATGTCTTTCAAGCTGTTTCAGAGTGAACACCTCAAAAAATTCCTCAAAGGTTCCTATGCCGCCGGGAGTGATAATAAACGCGTCCGCCATATCCTCCATAATGCGCTTTCTCTCGCGCATTGTGTCGGTTTTGATAAGCTCGGTACAGTTTTGGAAAATTCTGCCGTCAACGCCCATATCCTCGTCCTCGAAAAAGTCCGGCACAACGCCTATGATTTTTCCGCCCTTTTCATAAACGCCTCTTGCCGCCGCGCCCATAAGTCCCGACGCTCCGGCTCCGTAAACCAAGCCGTGTCCTCTTTCGGCTATCTTTTTTCCGAGCGCTTCCACCCGGTCAATATACGATTTATCGATTGTACTGCTTGACGCGCCAAATACACAAATATCCATAAATATTGCCTCCGAATATATTTTTTAGTTATTTTATCATAATTTATATTGTTTGTAAATAAATTATCTTCTATGCGATTGAATTTCAGAGTTTTTTGTGCTATAATACATATATACTTTTAAAAAGGAGGCACGCGCGATGTATGTGGATTTGCACAATCACACCATATTCAGCTATGACGGCTCAAACACGCCGGAGCAGATAATCGAAAATTCGATACGTCACGGCATTGATGTAATCGGCATAACCGACCATCAATTCACCATAGGCGATAACCTCTCTTTTTATTATGAGTATATTCAGCATTGCAAGGTAAAATACGCGGATAAAATAAAGGTTTTGTGCGGTCTTGAGATAGGCACGCGTCCCGCGCCGCCGCAGTCGCTGCCGAAAGCGACCGAGCAATTCGATTACGTTCTGTTTGAAAGTCTTGACGATGAAAGAGCTATGGATTTTTATGAATTTCTCGAATGGCGCAGACTGTTTAAATGCAAGGCGGGTCTTGCCCACACCGATATTTTTAAATTGGGTGAGCGGTACGGGCTTGACATAATAAAAACCCTGCGCGACAACGATATTTTTTGGGAGCTTAACACCTCCGGAAATTACATATATTATTACGATTTCCTAACCAATGAGAAAAAACAGCGCATCATAAAGGAAAGCGGTATTCCGGTAAGCGTCGGCTCGGACACGCATTTTATCGCGGAATACAGAAAAAAGCAAATACGCAGAGCAAACGAGCTGCTGCAAAGCTTAAATATTCCGTTGCCATAATAATATTCATACTTTTGACAGGGCAAAAGTATCAAAACCCCTCTCTTGCGGCAGACGTTAATTTTTACAAAGATTTATATGATAAAATAGGAAGTGTCATACCGGCATTTCCTCTTTTTTTGATTTATTCTATATTTATAATATTCATACTTTTGTCGGGGCAAAAGTATCAAAACCCCTTTCTTGGAAAGGGTGGGACTTGCGTCCCCCCTCTCCAAACCTCACCCCCTGCAGCTACGATCATTCTGGCTTTTTGTTTTCTGAACAAATAGCATAGTCTTCGAATAAGTACTCCGTTTTTACGGCAGCCGTGAATTTTTACGAAAATTTATATGATAAAATAGGAAATAACCATAAGGTTTGGTTTTATTCCACTATTTTATACAGCCTTACTCCGTGAGGCGGCACGGAGGATATTATTTCATTATTCACTATCTCTGCGGCACCGCCTGTCCACAGCTCCGTTGCCGACACCTCTTTTTCTATTCCGACAAATGAAAGCGGCGCCGCGGCGGTTATCTCCTTTTCGCCGATATTGAACAGGGCGAGATAATACTCGCCGTCATCTCCGTTTGCCGCCCAAACAATTTCACCGCCCCTTCTGTAAACTTCTCTGCCCGCGTGCGAGCGCTGATTTATACGAATAATTTCCTCGTTCTGCATAAGCGAAAGAGTAAACTCATCATTATAGGTCATATCGCCGCCGAACATGAGCGGCGAGCGGAAAATGCTCCAAAGCGACATCAAAAGCCTTTGCTCATCACGGGTAAAGCGCGTCATTCTGTCGCCGCCGTGCGAGCGTATACCTATCCTGCCGAGCGGCAGCATATCGCAGTCGGGCCAGCTGCCTCGGCGCACATACGGGAACCAATCGCGGCAGTAATCAAACATCTTCCGCAGCTGCTCCCAGCCGTCCCAAAAATCGTCCGTCATTCTCCACATATTGGCGTATTTGGATAAATGCTCCGCCTCCTTAAGCGGCGCATCTCCCGGAGAAAGCGAAAGAACAATATTTCTTCCCGTGTTTTCAACGGCTTTTTGTATCGCCTCTATTTCGTCGGCGTGATACGGTCTTGCTATATCGTCCACCTTTAAAAGGTCCACACCCCAGTCCGCGTACATGGATATAATCGAATTGTAATACTCCTGCGCGCCGCCGCGGGACATATCCACTCCGCACATATCGCCGTTCCAACCGCATACGCTGCCGAAATCCGCTATTTGAGCCGCACGGCGCGGCGAGCCGAGAATTTTCGCGTTCTGTCTTACAGCCTGCTTCGGAATACCTCTTAAAATATGTATGCCGAATTTCAAGCCGAGACTGTGTATATAATCACCGAGCGGTTTAAAGCCCGCTCCGTCCCTGGCGGACGGGAAACGATTGACCGCCGGCATAAGCCTTGAATATTCGTCCGTCACAAGCTCGGCGTCCGCGTTATAATCCGCGCCGGACGCGTTCGGTTCGAACCATTGTATATCAACAACGATATATTCCCAACCGTATTTCCTCAAATTTTTCGCCATGTATTCCGCGTTGCGCCTTACCTCATCCTCGGTGACGCTCGCGCCGTAGCAATCCCAGCTGTTCCAACCCATAGGCGGTGTTTTTGCCTCTGCTTTCATAATAAATAATCTCCTTTTTAATAGTAATTACATTGTATCATACATAATTCCGTAAATAAAGTGTTTTTTCGACATAGTCCTGTTTATTGTACAGGCAGTATATTATAATTTATTTAACAAAACAAGCGATAAGGAGGTGGTTTGCAATGGATGAGGAAAAAAGGATTTCGGAAACAATCTCGGATTTTACAAAATTTTTAACCGACGCGAAATATTCATACGCGTATATGAAAGAGGAAATGATTAAACAGGATAAAATAACGCAGGATATTTTGCACAGCTTAGAGCTGGAGGAGCTGAAATACAAGGACAGGGCGCGTTTGGCAACCCGCCTTGCCGATTCGAGAAAGCAGCGGCGAATTTTTAAGGACGCGGTGGAGGAGCTTGAGCCGATAATGGATTTTCTCGAGGAAAACAAAAAGCTGCTGAACAGCCTCGGAGCGCTGTTGGGCGCGGTGAGAAAGCAGGAAAAATATCATTCAACCAGAAAATATTATCCGCGAATTATAGAAAAGGAACCGATATAACAGCTTCACACAAAGAGGATTATCGCCGATAGTCCTCTTTTTGTTTACAGACTGTTCAATCTTTTTTTGGCTTTAAAAATTGACAGATTACTCTCTTTGAGGTATAATAGCTTTATATCAATAAAATTCGATTTCGCCGCCGCGGCGGAGCGGTTTGGCGGCGGGCGAGGGTCTCTGTTAAAGCAAGGAGGAGTCTGTATGGCTGAGAAATACGGAGAGGTTCCGAAAAGATTTACCAAGAAATGGTGGGATTATTTTTGGTATTACTATAAATGGCACACGATAATAACCGTGATTGCGGTTATCGTAGCGGCGGTGACGATTGTGCAGTGCGCCACGCGCGAAAAATACGATATGACCGTTGTATACGCGGGACATATGAGCTATTCCGAAACAGAAACGGAAAAGCTCCGGGATATATTGTCTCAATACGTAACGGATATTGACGGAAACGGCAAGCAGTCGGTTTATTTCCAAACCATGATGTTCTCGGACGGCGCCGGCAACGAGGAATACGATTACGCCATTCAGACAAAGCTTGACCTTTCCTTTACGGATGATTACACCTATATCTATCTGATGGACGAGGTTGAGGCGGCATTGTATCTCCAAAGAGAATCCGTCGCGGACTCCTTTGTAAACACCGACGTCTACGCCGCGGATACCGACGCGGAAATACTTCTCGGCTCGGACGGCGAGGGCTACGCCGTAAATCTGAAGGACAGCGCGGTTTTAAAGGAAAACAGCATCTATTGCGACGATTTATATTTGCTGATACGCCAAAACTACAGCGACGGCGAAAAGGATGTGCAGTCCTATGAGGACGCGCTTAAAATCGCGGAAATACTTATACAATAAATCACGAGGAGGGTAACAATGGCAGTTGTCAAGCCCGAAATAATAACAAGTGAATATGAGATGTTCTCACGCTACAGAGAAACAAAGGACACGCGTCTGCGCGATGAGATTGTTTCCTCTTACATATATATCGCGGAAATACTTTCGCGAAAGTTTGTGAACAGAGGCGTAGAATACGAGGATATATATCAGGTCGCGTGCATGGGAATATTATACGCGGTGGAGCGGTTCGACCCCGACAAGGGCGTTAAGTTCGCCACGTTCGCCACGCCCACGGTAATGGGAGAAATACGAAAATATTTCCGCGACAAGGGTAATTTTATCCGTATACCGAGGCGGCTTTACGAGGTGTTTTACAAGGCGGAAAAAATCCGCCGTATGTCCGAGGGCATATCCCGCGAGGAGGTCGCGCGAATACTAAACATTCCCGAGAAAACTCTGGAGAGCATATACGAGCTGGGCGACGCGTCCTTTATAAAATCCCTTGAATATGAGGCGTATGCCGACGGCGAGATGTCTCTTTCAAACGTCGTCGGAGTCGAGGATAAGAATTACCTCATGATTGAGGACAGGGATTTCATAAGCTTTTGCATGAAGCACCTTTCGGAAAGCGAAAGGGAGTTCATCAAATACAGATATTACGATGAAAAGAGTCAAAAGGAAATATCTGTTATTATGAACACCTCTCAAATGCAGGTGTCGCGAATGGAAAAGAAAATACTGAAAAAATTGAAAAATTTATACTTTAAGGATTAGGGGGCAAAACAATGATAACGGAAAAGAAAAAGGAATTTATTGAGTTTATGATGGAATCCGACGTGCTGCGCTTCGGAGATTTTGTGACAAAGAGCGGCAGAAACACGCCGTATTTCGTAAACACGGGCAATTTCAAAACGGGCAGACAGATTGCGACGCTCGGCAAATTCTACGCGGAGCTTATAAACGAAAGCTGCGGCGCGGATTTTGACTGTATGTTCGGTCCGGCGTACAAGGGTATTCCGCTTGTGACATCCGCCGCGGCGGCGCTCTACAACGAATATAAAACGGACAAGCCGTATTTCTTCAACAGAAAGGAAGAAAAGGACCACGGCGAGGGCGGCTCGCTTGTCGGCTATAAGCCGCAGGACGGCGACAGGGTTATCATAATCGAGGACGTAATAACCGCGGGCAGCGCGATTCGCGAAACCATGCCGATTTTGAAAAGCGCCGCGGACGTTAAGGTAAACGATATGTTTATTTCCGTAAACCGCTGCGAGGTCGGACAAAACCCGAAAAAGACCACTATAATGGAGGTTATGGAGGATTTCGGAATAAACGTACACGCGATAATAACGGTGCGTGATATTTACGAATACCTGGAGCAGGACGGTTCATATGGGGATATGCTCGCGAAAATGAAGAAATATATGGACACATACTGCGTTTTTTAAACGGAGGGGATTATTATCAAAAGGTTTATAAAAATAATTTTGCCGGCGGTATTTATGCTGGCGCTGTCGATTACCGGATACGCGTATAACGTGGTTGATTTGCCGGAGAGCATGACCGTCGCGGACGCGATGGGAATTTTCAGCGCGGACGAGATAACGCAGGTGACAATTTCGGACGTGGCGGACGGCAAGTACACCGATTTGACGCGCGAGGAAATAAACGATTTTTATTACAATATTCAGAATATGACGGCTTACCGGACAATTAATCCGACGCCGTTTCGGGGCATCGCGGTAAACGTGTACACCGACGCGGGAGTGAAAAGCTATTACCTCAATTCCGGTATTCAGATAGGTCTTTACGGAAGCGGTAATTATATTTGCTACAAGGTCGGCGAGGACGACACGGACACGCTGATGTATCTCGACAGCATATACAAGGACGCGGACGTGAAGGTGAGCGGTGAGGAAATTCACCGTGACACATCGTATGACTTCCTCAAGCTGCCCGAGGCGGTTTGGGCGCAGTCCTTCGCAAAGGAGGCGGCGGCAAACAGTCTGCTCCCGTACGAGTTTACAAGCAGGTATTCCGAAAACATAACGCGCGAGCAGTTTTGCGTTCTTCTCGGCAATATGATTGCCGTAAAGGAAAGCTACACCTCCTTGGAGTCATACGCGGCTTACGAGCTGGGCGCGTATCTGAGGAATGTGTTTGACGACTGCGACGGCGTAGACAGCGCGGTGGATATACTGTACGCGATGGGCATAGTGAACGGCAGGGACGATAATAATTTCGACCCCTACGGCACCATAACCCGCGAGGAGGCGGCGACGCTTCTGTGCGGCGTCGCGGAAAAATATATGTGGGTGGGCACGGAAACGTGGCTCTCATATGACGACACCTCGAGCATATCGCCGTGGGCGGTGTTCTATGTCACCTGGGCGAACGAATATAATATTATGACGGGCATCACGACATCCGAATTTTCACCGCAGGGCCCGTACACCGTCGAGCAGGCTGTCGCGACGGTTGTGAGATTGTATAATCTGATACAAAATTAAGAGGATTCCGCCTTTTGGGCGGAACCGTCTTGATTTTCGGGGGTATTTTATAAAATAGGAGAAATTTGATGAGGCCGCAAAATAGTAAATTAAAAAAGCTGATTGAATTTATAGATAACCTTACCGGTGACAATGTGAGCGTATACGCGGCGCAGGCGTCATTTTTTCTTGTTATATCGGCAATTCCGCTGCTCATGCTGATTTTTTCCATAATAAATCTGTTCATAAACATAGATCAGCAGACGCTGCTTCACACAATTAACTCGTTGGCTCCCGCGGAGGTAAGCGGACTTTTGACCACGATTACAAACGAGCTGTTTGACAAAACCTCGTCTGTTTCCGTAATTTCCATAACTGCCGTGTCCACATTGTGGCTCGCGTCAAGAGGTATTATGGCGCTTTACACGGGTCTGAACAGTATATATCACGCGCCGACGCGCAATTATTTTTACAAGCGCATTTTTTCCGTTATATACACTCTCGCGTTTATAGCGGCGCTTATTCTCGCGGCTTTATTATTTGTTTTCGGAAATAAGCTCGAATATTTCATAGGCGGACATTCCGAAACCTTAATGAGCGTTATACAGTTTTTGTTAAAGGGCAAAATAATCATCATAATGGCGTATTTGACGATTTTGTTCGCGCTTTTTTACACCTTCCTGCCCAAAAAGAAGCTTTCATTCAAGCGTCAGCTCCCCGGAGCGGCTTTTTCGGCAGTGGCTTGGATTGTTTTCTCATTTATATATTCGATTTATATAAATAATTTCTCAAACTAATCCTATGTTTACGGCTCTCTTGCCGCGGTTGTGCTCCTTATGCTGTGGCTGTATTTTTGTATGAATATATTCCTTTACGGCGCGCAGATAAATAAAATGATAGAAAACGGATTTTTTAAAAAATAATGCTACCATTTAGCCGCGTTTTATGATACAATAAGTGCATAAGATTGCGAAGGAGGGAAAGGCAATGGCATTTGATATAATTGTTTTTTCACAACAGGAGCTTTTGCAGGCTCTGAAGGCGGGTGTCACATCAATAGGATTATGTGATAATACTTTTGTTTTACCCTTAACGGAGAATATTTCCTATACCGCGATAGGCGAGGTTTATGCTTTTGCAGACGCAACGGAGGAGGAATTTGCAAAAAAGGGCATTGTCTGCGGCGGTTTTTCGCCGCGCTTTAAGGATGCCGGAATTTCGGCGGACGCTTCGGCTTTGCCGGCGGCTTCTTCATATGCCGCGTCCGCGTCAAGCTTTATATCCTCCTATTTTATGTCAAGCTATTTTATGACGTCCTATATAACGTCCTATGTCACGTCTTATATGTACAGATATGAATACGAATACGAAACGGGCGCGTCGTTCGCGTCGTCTTACGCGTCGTCTTACGTATCGTCCTATTCGGCGTCGTTTTCCGCGAGTATGTCGTCGTTTTTGATGAAATTCGGGACAAGCGTCGGCTCGGACGGAGAGATGTGTGTTATGGTGAACGGATACGGGGTTAATTTAATATAGGGAGGTCATTATGGACGCGATACATATTAACTGGACAAAGCCTTTTATAAATAAATTTAACCGTCCCTACGAGCTTGAGGATTTTGAGGTGCTGACGACAATTCTCTCCGCGCTGAAATGGCGCGAAAAGAACGGCAATATTACAATGATAACCGATAAAGAGGGTATGGAGTATTACGAAAAAACCGGTTTAACCGAAATATGGGACGATGTGCAAAGCATACTTGACGAGGTTGACGTGAACCCCGATGTGTTTTGGGCGGCGGGAAAGATATTCGCGCTCAAAAGCCGCACCGCTCCGACGGCTATGATTGACACGGATTTTATCGTATGGGAAAGCATTGATTTTGACGCGCTTTCCGATGTGACGGTTATACATTTTGAGGATTTGTATCCCGATGTGTACCCGCCGCGCGGGCATTTTAATATGAAGGCGGGTTATGAGTTTGACAGCGGCTTTGATTGGGGACTTAAAGCGTGCAATACGGCGTTTTGCGTTATAAAGAATGACGCGCTTTTGAAGTATTATACCGAAACGTCTGTTGATTTTATGCGAAACGCCGAGGAAAAGGACGACCGCCTCACATACATGGTTTTTGCCGAGCAAAGACTGCTTAATATGTGCGCGGGCAAGATGAATATAAGGGTCAATGCGTTTTCCGACCTCGGACGGCTGTTTAAGGACGGCGAAAACCGCTTTACCCATACCTGGGGCATGAAGCAGCAGATGCGCGATAACGGCGCGCTGAGATACGATTTCTGCCGCCGGTGCATTAATCGTATTGTACACGAATACCCGCATATGTATGAGGTAATGAAGAATATAGAGGTATTAAAGCAGTATTTTTAAATACTGTTTTAATTTTTGCTTTTTGCATATACTAAGCGAAAAAGGAGTTAGGCTATGCAATTTGTAAAAGTAATATTAACCTCAATCGGTTCCATAGCGGCGCTGTTTATTTCCGCCAAGATAATAGGAAACAAGCAGATGTCGGAGCTGAGTATGTTTGACTATATCAACGGGATAACGATAGGCTCTATCGCCGCCGAGATGGCGACATCCTCGGACGGTGAATTTTATTTCCCGCTGTCAGCGATTGTTGTGTATACTGCCGTTATGTGGTTTATATCATATGTCACGGAAAAGAATGTAAGGTGCAGACGCTTTCTTACCGGCAGGTCGATTTTGCTGATGGAAAACGGAAGACTGTATCAGAAAAACTTTAAAACGGCCAAGATAGATATTAACGATTTTCTTGTGCAATGCAGAGTAAACGGGTATTTTAATCTTGACGACATTGACAGCGCCGTTCTCGAGCAGAACGGAAAAATATCGTTTTTGCCGAAATCCTCCGCGCGTCCCGTAACTCCGCGCGATATGAATTTATCCGCCGCGGACGGGAAAATATTGCATACGGTTATACTTGACGGACACGTTGTCGAGGAAAATCTTAAATGCTCGGGGAATAACAGGCACTGGCTCGAAAAGGAGCTGCATAAGCATAAAATAGGAAATATAAAGGACGTTTATTTTGCCGAATGTGACGGCGGCACGCTGTACGTCTACCCAAAGACAAAGGACGCTCCGAAAAACGACCCGTTTCAGTAAAAATGAGGACTGTTTTGATTGCAGTCCTTTTTTGCGCGGTTAATAAATATACAAAAAAATCGATTTAAGGCAAATATAAGTGTTTAACAGTTACAATAATCTATAAAAACAGTTGACAATCAACCCTTTCGCTGATAAAATAATATGGTACGATAATATCCTTGTACCATGCCGCCGCCATAAAAGGGCGGAGGCAGAGCAGCACCATCCTTTCATAAAGCATGACGCTTTAGAAAATTCGATTTTCCACAAGACAAATCAATACGATGGTCTTTTAAGGCGCGGATAATCGGCGCGCCGAAGCATTATTAATTATTAAATCAAAAGGGGGAATTTTTTTGAGAATGACCGGTGCTGAAATGGTTGTTAAAACACTGGAGAAAAACGGCGTCAAGGTTGTATTCGGTTATCCCGGAGCATCTAACTGTCCCATAATAGACAGGCTGTCGTTTTCTTCAATCAAGCATATTTTAACACGTAACGAGCAGGGAGCCGCTCACATGGCGTCAGGCTATGCGAGGGTTACAAAAACAGCGGGCGTATGTACCGCTACATCAGGTCCGGGCGCGACAAACCTTATCACGGGTATCGCGACGGCATATATGGATTCGGTTCCGATGGTAGCGCTTACGGGTCAGGTTATTTCAAGCCTTATCGGTAAGGACGCGTTCCAGGAGGTTGATATTACCGGCGCGACGTTGCCCTTTACCAAGCACAGCTATCTTATTAAAGACGGACTTGAGATTCCAAAGGTTGTGAACGAGGCGTTCCATATCGCGAACACGGGCCGCCCGGGTCCGGTGCTTATTGACTTCCCGATGGATATTCTGAAAGCGGAATTTGATTATCCCGAGGAGGATGAGGAGGTCAGTATCCGAGGCTACAAGCTTATCGGCAAGGCGAACGAATCCCAGGTTAAAAAGGTTGCCGAGGCAATCAAGGGCGCTAAAAAGCCTGTTATACTCGCGGGCGGCGGCATAGTTATATCCGACGCGGTAAACGAGTTCAGAAAATTTGTTAAGGAAACCAATATTCCCGTTGTTTCAACAATGATGGGCATAGGCACTCTTCCGACGGACAATCCGAGATACTACGGAATGATAGGCTCGCACGGAGTAAAAAGAGCAAATATGATTTTTAACCGCGCGGACCTTGTAATCGTAATGGGTTCAAGACTGGGCGACAGAACCGTTGCTAACGTAAAGGGGCTTGAGCAGGGCAACAAGCTGATACATATAGACATAGATCCGGCGGAAATCGGTAAAAACGTACAGCCTTATATTCCGGTTGTCGGCGATATAAAGGACGTGCTTGAGCAGCTTACGCCGCAGATTACCGGCTTTAAGGCGGATAAGCAGTGGATTGAGGAGGCTGATGAGCTTCGCAGCCGTTTCACGCATAAGCCTTTCAGCGAAGATAACGGCTATGTAAATCCGAGGTATTTTCTTAACGTGCTTTCGGAAAAGACAAATTCCGACGTATATATTTCCACCGAGGTCGGACAAAATCAGATTTGGTGCGCGAATAATTTCAAATTCACATCACCGCGCTCACTTTTGACCTCCGGCGGATTCGGTACAATGGGTTACGGACTTCCGGCGGCAATAGGCGCATCCGTGGCGGCGGCTGGTTCAAAGCCTGTTATAGCCGTAATGGGCGACGGCAGCTTCCAGATGGATTTGCCGGAAATGGGTACCATGATGCAGTGGGATATACCCGTTAAAATGGTGCTTTTCCAAAATCACCGTCTCGGTATGGTGCATGAGCATCAGTTCCTTTTGTATAAGTCGAACTATCAGGCGGTTACGATAGACGGAAAACCCGATTTTGCGATGCTTGCCAAGGCATACGGAATCGACAGCGGCGTTGTTACGGAAAACAGCGGCGTTGAGGCGGCTATAGACAAAATGATGGCGGCGGACGGCTCTTATCTTCTTGTTGTAAACGTAAGTCCGTTTGAGCCGACAGGCGACGCGCTTAATGAAGCGACTCTTCCGAAAAAGGAGGATAACTAATATGGAAAGATATACATTATCGGTGCTTGTTGAAAATAATCCGGGCGTGCTTTCAAGGGTTGTGGGAATGTTTTCAAGACGAGGATTTAACATTCACTCATTGTCGGTGGGAACCACTCAGGACCCGCATATATCCCGTATCACGATAGAGGTGAACGGCGACGCGCTGATTGTTGAGCAGGTTTCAAAGCAGCTTTCAAAAATTATGGAGGTTATAAAAATAAAAACTCTGAAGGACAGCGATATTGTAAAGAGAGGTCTTTCTCTTGTCAAGGTAAAGGTTACACCCAAGACAAGAAGCGAGGTTATCGAGATTACAAACGTATTCAGAGCGAAGATAGTGGACATATCACCGAATACGCTTACTATCGAGCTTACGGGTCACAATAAAAAGCTCAGCGCGTTTATCGACCTCGTAGAGCCGTACGGCATAGAGGAAATTGCCTGCACGGGCATGACGGCGCTGGAGCGCGGCACAAACACATTGAGATTCGATAAATAATAAATCAGTTATTTATAATTTTAATACAAATAAGAAAGAGGTAATAAAAATGGCACAAGAGGCAAAGGTATTTTATGAAAGCGATTGTAATCTCGGACTTTTAAAGGACAAGACCATCGCGATTATCGGCTACGGTTCACAGGGTCACGCTCACGCGCTTAACCTAAAGGATTCGGGCTGCAACGTAATTATCGGTTTGTATGAGGGCAGCAAGTCATGGGCAAAGGCTGAAAAGCAGGGCTTGACGGTATACACCGCCGCCGAGGCTGCAAAGAAAGCTGACATCATTATGATTCTTATCAACGATGAAAAGCAGGCTGACCTTTACAAGAACGAAATCGAGCCGAACCTTGAGGCGGGCAATATGCTTATGTTCGCTCACGGCTTTAACATTCACTTCGGAACCATTGTTCCTCCGGCTGACGTTGACGTAACAATGATTGCTCCCAAGGGTCCCGGTCACACGGTACGCAGCGAGTACCAAGAGGGCAAGGGTGTTCCTTGTCTTATCGCGGTTGAGCAGGACGCTACAGGCAAAGCTCAGGATTTGGCGCTTGCTTACGCTTTGGGTATCGGCGGCGCGAGAGCCGGCGTTCTTGAAACAACATTCAGAACGGAAACCGAAACAGACCTGTTCGGCGAGCAGGCAGTTCTTTGCGGCGGCGTTACGGCTTTGATGCAGGCGGGATTCGAAACGCTTGTTGAGGCAGGCTATGACCCGAGAAACGCTTACTTTGAGTGTATACATGAAATGAAGCTAATCGTTGACCTTATTTACCAGAGCGGATTTAAGGGCATGAGATATTCTGTTTCAAACACGGCTGAGTACGGCGACTACGTAACAGGTCCGAAAATCATTACCGAGGAAACAAAGAAGGCTATGAAGAAGGTTCTTGCTGATATTCAGGACGGTTCATTCGCTAAGGAGTTCTTGCTTGATATGTCTCCGGCGGGACGTCAGGTACATTTCAAGGCTATGAGAAAGAAAGCCGGCGAGCATCAGCTTGAGCAGGTTGGTGAGGAAATCAGAAAGCTTTACAGCTGGAACAACGAAGAGGATAAGCTTATCAACAACTAATTTTTAACAGGCTAATATTAAAGGACTGTTGACAGAATATATGTCAACAGTCCCTTTTTTTATTTATTCAATTATCAAATCATTGATTTTCACAACGTCGCCGGCGCCCATTGTGAACACAATGTCGCCCTCGCTTACGTTTTTCTTGAGAAGGTCGGCAATATCGGCAAAATCATCTATATATACCGCGCTCACGCCTCTTTTTTGTATATCCGCGGCAAGATTTTCCGGCTTTGTAACGCCGTCCGGCTTTTCACGCGCGGCGTATATGTGAGTGAGAATAAGCTCATCGGCATCGTCAAACGCGCCGACAAACTCATCCCACAGCGTGCGCGTTCTTGAATATGTGTGCGGCTGGAATACGCACCATATTTTATTATGCGGAAACTGCCGCGCCGCGTGCAGAGTGGCTTTGATTTCGGTGGGGTGGTGAGCGTAATCGTCGATTACAACCGCGCCGTTCAAAAATCCCTTTTTCTCAAAGCGTCTGTGCGTACCCTTAAATGTTTCAATGCCTCTCGCGGCTGTTTCGGCATCGACTCCCGACAGCTCGCATACGGCAACGGCGGCAAGGGCGTTTTGAATATTATGCTCGCCGGGCACATTCAGCTTAATGTGACAAATTTTTTCTCCGCGCTTTATAACGTCGAAGCTCGGAAATCCCGCGTGGTAGACGATATTTTCCGGATAGTAGTCAAATTTATCCTCCATACCGTAGGTGATTACGTTAAGTCCGTCAACGCCGCTTAAAGCCTTTTGTATATTCCTGTCGCTGCCGAAAGCGACAACATATCCTATATCCCTTGTAAGACAGGCGAATTGCCTGAAGCTTTCTATTATTTCATCAATGCCGGAGAAGAAATCGAGATGATCCTCCTCGATATTTGTGATAAGGGCGATGGTCGGATAAAATTTTAGGAAGCTGTTGGTGTATTCGCACGCCTCCGTGACAAAATAATCGGAATTGCCGGTTCTGATATTGCCGCCGATAAGGTCAAGCTCTCCGCCCACGCTTATCGTGGGGTCGATGCCCGCGCCTATAAGCGCGTGCGCAAGCATTGAGGTGGTTGTGGTTTTGCCGTGCGTGCCGCTCACGCCTACCGCGTGCTTGTAGCTTTTCATTATCGCGCCCAGAAATTCGGCGCGGTCTATAGTACGCACGCCCTTTTCCTTTGCGGCAATCATTTCGGGATTATCCGCCTTTGCCGCGGCGGTGTACACCACGAGCGACGCGTTTTCGATACCGTATTCGTTCACCGCGCCGTGTCCGTAAACAATATTCGCGCCCATTTTTTCAAGCTTTTCGGTTATTTCGCTTTTGTTCCAGTCCGAGCCGGTCACACGGTACCCGTTTTTTAAAGCTATCTGCGCCAGTCCGCTCATGCTGATGCCGCCTATGCCTATAAAATGTATAAGAGCATCCCTTTCAATATCGGACATAACAAATCTATCCATCATTATTTCTCCTCATATGTTTAATGCAGTTACTATTATATACCC